>JAGGSN010000052.1 GCA_021159005.1 Candidatus Zixiibacteriota bacterium
TGGGAATGACGCGGACGGTGTTGGGAATAACGCGGGCAGTGTGGGAATGACGCGGACGGTGTTTGGAATGACATCATTATATAGCATCCGCCTAAGGCGGACAAAAGGCCGGACAGTAGTGAAACGGAATATGTTTTCTAAAACTGCTATAGAAAATAATCATAAATAAAAACCGATTCTAAAATGAGCCGGTTGATAATCCATATAATGATAGTCTGAAATTCCTCTGGTTGCCAAGCAGGCTTAGTAACCAGAGTTAAATTCTATTTCATGCTCTTTTTCATACCCAGAAATTTCCAGCCGGAGGGCAGAATTAAAGCGGCAATTGCGATTTTTATAATCGCTCCGGGGATGAAAGGATATAAGCCTGTTATGAAAGCGCCATTAATTCCTACATACACAGAGAGCCAAGCTAAGCCGAAAAGATAAATCGAGACCGTGCCCAAAACCATCGCCAGCAAAGTAGATACGATATGGCGATCCCAGCCTCTTTCAGCAAAAAAACCGGCAGCATAAGCGGCAGCGACAAAACCAAACAAGTAGCCGCCTGTCGGTCCTGCCATATAAGCAAATCCAGTATGGCCGGCAGCGAAAACCGGTAGTCCCATTGCGCCCTGACCTAAATAGGTTAAAACGCTTAAGGCACCGCGTTTACTGCCCATAATAGCGCCAATTAATAGCACCGCTAAGGTCTGTCCGGTTATCGGCACAGGACTAACCGGCAGGTAGATAGCAAGTTGTGAAGCAAGGGCTATCGCAAATGAACCAGCCAGAATCAAGGCTGCATCATATAAAAGAGCGTGTTTTTTCAAAGCCGGACGTAATAATTCGGCATATGCGCATGTTGTCATTTAAAACTCCTCAAATTTGCAAACTCAAACAAATCACTATTCCTATTATTTCGCTCAATAGTATATCAAAGCATTTCCGTTGACAAGCAAAATCCCTTTTCCCTGATTATTTTCCGGGTATTATTAACGGATTTGCAATGATGAATTTATATAGTTGCAGTATCGTATATCGGAATTTATAAATAATACGGAATATTGTTTCTATCATATTATTGTCTATGAGATTAAAAGCTGATTTCTAATAATAAAATGGATTTTATAAATAATTCGGGCTATGTATTTATTTTTATTATCTCTTTAAAGGCTTGTAAATCATCCGGATTTTTAAGTTCCCGATGGGGAATAATAATCGCTAATTTATCACCGGTGCGGATATAATATCCATGACGAGTTTTTATTACTTTTATTACATCTTTCCAAGTACGCATAATTTTACTGCGTTCGGTAAAAACAGCAATACCCGCCATGCTAATAATGTAATTTCTCTCAGTCATCGATTTCTCTATGCCGCCGCCTTTAAGAAAATATATCTGAAGCGCAATTGCTCCAATAGTTCCGATACAGACGGAAAGCCCCGCTCCTAATGCTATTTCCACCCAAACAAAGGTTGTTTGAAGATCTCCGCTTGGTGTATTAATAATTACAATAAATCCCGCCATAAATAGAATTAATAAAACGAAAAAACCGAATACCATCAACCTGGTAAAATACATATTATACCAAAACAGATCATCGCGAGTTAATAAAAAAGTTAAATTGACATCCCTAATAGATGATTCGGAAGTGTTGTTTTTATTATTATCCATGTATATATATTAAAAGCAATAATGTTGATATGTCCAGCTAATATTTCCGGATAAAATACCGCAAAATTTGAGATATAAAAATTGAAAGAGGGGTGCTAACCGTATCCTTGCGAATTTGTTGAACACCCCCACGATGCTCAGAGTATTTATTCGACTTTAATCAATGATGTGGCAAGGATTTTGCCATCTTCGTCCACAACCTCAACTTTCCAATCGCCTTTCCATTCGGGCAAAATTGTCTTGTATGACCAGGTGCGTACGCGAGGATATTTGATATCCAGAGATACCCTGGCTTTTTCCTCACCGCCATAATACCAGATATGCTCGACAGTAGTTGGTTCTAAGCAGCCTGTGATTAAGCTCCAACAATAAATCCTTTCGACATTAGCGGGAAAAACTGTCGCTTCGCCCTGAAGTTCTCGTTCCTCCACTGCTATGCCGCAAGCCAATTTTTCTACCTTAAACTCATCTTCGGCAGTCTCGGTCGTGGTTTTGGTCTTTGCGGTTGTCGTTGCAGTTTCTGTAGTTGAAGTTTTAACAGCATTAGTTTTTTCTGTGGCGGTTTTATTTGTCTTAGTTTTTTCCACATCCTGAGCATAAGCCGACATTGAAAGCAATGCGAATGTCAGGAAACAAAGAATTAATACTCTACCTGCCATTTTCATGAATTCCTCCTTGATTAGGTTATTTTTTTCTCAGGGCTAAATGGCCTTAAGTAAAACCGTGAAAGCTATTCCCTGTTTGATTAGTTTAGCTTAATAAATATTTTATCGGCAATATCATCAAGAAATAAAATCCTTAATTCAGTTTTAAACTGCAGCTATAGGCGCTGCGGCGGCCAGCATTTTTTTTATTTTCAAGCTTAGTCTCTGATGATTTTAATTGCGGCGCCTTTTCTCTCAAATTTGGGTATATCTATCTTTAATGATTTGCCTTCAATAATGAAATCGTCATTCTCGATATAACTTGTGTAAATCTGGATGAGACTGGAGACTAAAGCGATAGTCTTAGAATCATTTTTAGGTATCCTGACTTGCAATTTTACAAATAATTCGGCGCATATATCATTAAGCGCATTTTTCAAATAGTCAATGCCCTCGCCGGTTTTTGCCGAAATGAAACAGCAGCCGGGATATTTCAATAGCATATTTCGTTGTAAATCAGGGTTGTCAACTAAGTCAATCTTATTAAACACTATAATACGCCTAATATCACTGGCTCCAATTTCGGTTAAAATTTTATTTACAACGGCAATTTTTTCATCAATATCGGAAACCGAAAAATCGACTACATGGACTAATAAATCAGCCGTATTTGCTTCCATCAAAGTAGATTTAAATGAAGCCGCAAGATCAACCGGAAGTTTTTTAATAAATCCAACCGTATCTGAAAGCAGCATTTCATTTTTCCCCTCTAAGGCAACCCGTCGGGTAGTAGAATCTAAAGTGGCAAAAAGACGGTTTGCAGTTAAGGTTTTATTTCCGGTCAGCATATTAAACAATGTCGATTTGCCGGTATTGGTATAGCCAACCAAACAAAAATTGCTAATATTATTTCTGCCTTTTCTCTGCGTGTTGCGGCTTGAGTCAATTTTAAGCAGGACCTTTTTTAGTTCGGTTATTTTTTTATCCACCATTCGGCGGTCGGTTTCAAGTTGGGTTTCACCGGGACCGCGAGTACCTATGGATGATTCCTGCCTTTCAAGATGTGTCCAGTGTCCCGCCAATCGAGGCAATATATACTCAAGCTGCGCCAGTTCGACTTGCGTTTTAGCCTCCCGCGTTCGGGCATGACGGGCGAATATGTCCAAGATTAGAGCCGGACGGTCAATAACGGCAATATCTAAAATTTTCTCCAGTTTTTCCTGTTGAGAGGGCGACAATTCGCCATCGAAAATCACTAATTGAGCGTTATAGTCATTGCAAAGTTGCTTAATTTCATCGAGTTTACCCTTGCCAAAAACATACCCGGGATGAAAATGTTCACGCGCCTGAATTATTTCAGCCGTAATCTCGCCGCCGGCAGTAGAACATAAATCAGCTAATTCATCAAGAGATTCTCTAACTGCCTCAACTCGTTGGTCTGGCAGTTTAACCGCAGTTAGAATCACCCGGTCTTTTTTAATCCTTTTTATATCTAAAAAACTTTTTTTCAGATTAATTCCTTCTTTCTTTCCTCAAGGAGTTTATATAGATTAACAGCATTTGACTTCTTCATGTTTTTCGGCGGAAGTTCTAATATTTTCAGTTTCTTATAAAATCTCGGTATGTCAACCTCAATAATATCACCCGGTTTAACTATAGCCGATGGTTTGGCTTTTTTTCCGTTATGAAAAACCATCGCCTCATCAGCGGCTGTTTTCACCAACGACCTGCTTTTTAATATTCTGGCAGATGATAGGTATTTGTCGAGACGCATGAGGTTATATTTTTTCCTCGATGAAATATTTTTCTCTGGCCTGATCAAGCCATTTTTTTAATTCATTCTGAGCTTTATACCGTTTAGCGATTCCCTCGATATCGCTAAAATCTTTTTCAAAATCTAATGGCCGCGAATTTTTCTTATCGAGTATTTTTATGATATGATAGCCAAACTGGCTTAAAACCGGCGCCGCAAATTCCCCTGCTTGATGTTCGGCAACGACAACTTTAAATTCATTAAACAACTCATCTGAGGCATACCAACCCAAATCGCCGCCGGCTTTAGCGGATGGCTCATCTTCTGAAAATTGCGCCGCCATTTCCTCAAAATTAGCGCCTTCCAATAACAGATTATAAATAGAATCAGCTTTTTGCTTGCTAAGTTCAAGATCAGCCGGGGATGGAGTCAGAGCTATCAGGATATGACTGGCTCTTATTTTATCATCTTTGCGACCGGTACATTTGATAATATGGAAACCAAATTGCGTTTCCACAACGTTAGAGATTTCTCCCACAGGCATATTAAAAACAGCTTTCTCAAACTCGGGCACCATATCGCCTTTGCCGAATTGCCCTAAGTCGCCGCCTTTAACGGCGGTAGCTTTATCATCCGAATATGTTTTTGCCAGTAAAGCAAAATCCTCGCCCGATATAGCCTTATTATAAAGCAAATTGGCAAAAGCCTCAAGCGAATCGCGAGTACTCTGAGCGGGTTCAGTAGAAATCAGTATATGCGCCAGATGAACCCCAGGTGGAAGATGGGGAAGGCTGTCGATAAATGTTCTATAAAATTCCTTAACCTCTCCGGATGAAATAGTAACTTTTGATAGCCGCTTATTTAGCAGCCTTTCTTTATAAAGCTGGTTTTTTACCTCATCTTTATAGCGGCTGCGCAATTCCTTAAGAGTTAACCCCTCAGCGGAAAGCTGGGCTAAGAACGCCTCTTCCGATGGAAACTGTTGTTTTATTCTGGCGATATGGTTATTTAAAGCATCCTCGATTTCCTGGTTGGTTATCTTTATTAATGTGTCCTTCTCGGCCTCAAGCAAAATCAGTTTATCATCGATCATTTGCTGAAGGATTTCATTTGATAAACTATCAATAGCTGCCTTGTCGGAGCGGTCAATTTTCATCTGCATCAAGGCAAGCTGAAGTTGTGATTGAACTTCTGATATAAGTATGATGCGATTGTCGACTGTAGCCGCAATCCCATCAAGTCTTTCCTCAGCTGATAAAATGGCTGATAGCATCAAACTTATAGATAAAATCAGTAATATCAATTTATTATTGTTTATCATTCAGCGGATACCTCTTAATTTTAGCCAACTTTTTAAGATTATCAATTAGCTCAATATATTTTGCTTGCCGCTTTTGGGCGAAAATATTTTGAGCTATGTCGGTTCTGATTTCCTCAAGCGGCAATGTTTCACCAACCAACTTTTTATCTTTGATTAAAAAGATATGATAATAACCGGATTGAGATTTCAGTGGGGGTGTGTATTCTCCGATTTTAGTTTTACTTATAGTCTCCATCATCCCATGTTCAAAGGCTGATAAAGGCAGCAAGCCAATATCGCCGCCAGCTTTCCCCGATTCACTATCTTCGGAATAATCAGCAGCTAAATCTGCGAATTTATCGCCGCCTTCAAGACGTTTGTAAACTGCATCCGCAGCGTTTTTGTCAAGCAGAACAATATGACTTAGATTGTACAAGTCTTCATCAACCGAAAACCGGTCTTTTTGACTGTAATAAACGGAATCTATCTCTTCATCTCTAATATCTACAGATGATACAACAGACATATCGACATATTTAACGGCGATTATTTCTTTCCTTTTTTGCTCAATCAAGTTTTTAGTTTGTTTGTCCTTATCAATTTTATTTTTTACCGCTTCCTGATATAGAAGTTCTGTTTCAATCCAGGAATCTATGGCATTCGACATCTGTTCTTTGGTTATTGAGGTACGGTATTCCTCAGGGAACTGATCAAACAAGAACTGATGTGTAAGCTTAATGCCGTTTACTTCAGCTAAAACATTTTCATCCTGCTGAGCATTTGAACATCCGAACAAACAGAACAGACTAATGGTAAAAGCAGTAATTGATTTAAATTTCATCTTCCAATTTCCCCGATACTAAATTGTTTTTTAATAATTCCAAATCTAAAAAATGCTCAACATATTGCTTGCGATTATCTACCCATTTTTGTAAAACGCCATATTTTCTTTCACCCAGCATCCTGGCTTCTATACGAGGCTTTACCTCAGAATAAGATTGTACGGATTCGGGCTTCTTGCCGGTTATTTTAAAGACAGCCCAATTATCCTGAACAGGAACAGGCCCGCCGTATTCGCCCACATCCAACTCTACAGCCGTTTTGTAAATATAGCTATGTTTCTTTGGGCCAAAGAAACCAAGATTGCCTTCTGTGGCAGCAAAACCAGGCCGAATAGTTCTTTTTACCAATTTTGACCAATCTGCGCCATTTTTAAGTTGAGCAAGTATTTCCTCAGCTTCTTCTTGCGAGTGTACCAAGATTTCGGCGGCGCGAATCTGTACAGGATCAACAAACATCTTTTTATTCTTTTCATAATATGCCTTCATATCATCTTCTGTTACAGAAATCGTATCAAAAATATAATCATCCAACATCTTGCGATAGATATAACCATACTTGGTATCGAGAACTTGCCGTTTAAACTCAGGACTGTCAATAAGGTTCGAGTTTAAGGCATCAACATACATCAACCGCGAAGCCGTAAATTCATCAAGCGCATCAAGTGTTAGATCTTTCTTTTCGAAATTTACGCCATCTTTGCGAAAGATTTTATTAATATTACTAATGAATTCATCCGCTGAATAATTATATTTATCGTTGATTGTTACAATAGGCATAACCGCTTCCTCTTCAGATAAATCAGAGGTGGCAATATATTGGCTAAGTCTTCGGGTTTTATCTGGATCCGCCTCCTTATTTGCCATTGCTTTTTCAACCAGCATTTCCCATGTTTTTTCATGGAATTTATAGCCTAATTTAGCCTGCGTTCTTTTTACATATTCATTTTGTAGCTTTTTTCTCTGAGAAATAGAGTATTTGCCGCGATAGTTGCCTTTTTCCTCCTCGAAATCAGCATCGGTAAACATGGCTCGGTCGTGCATTTTTATGATATGCCAACCAAAACTTGAATATACGGGTTTAGAGATTTCATCAGGTTTAAGACTGAAAGCCACATCCTGAAACTCGTCAACCATAGTCCCAACTCTTATGTAACCAATACTTCCGTATTTATAATTTGTAGACTTATCTTCAGAAAATTGCACTGCCAATTCAGAAAATTTTTCGGGAGACTTTTTTAATACTTGATAAAGACTGTCTGCCAATTGTTTGGACTTTACAAGTATATGGGAAACATTAACTTCTCCGCCGTATTTTTCCCAAAATTTACGCACATCTTTATCCGTAATATTCAATTTGTCGTTAACTTCTCTCTTATAAATCAACTCCGATAAAATCCTGACAACCTGACCGGAATCAACTTCTACCGAATCAAGAAGGTTAAACCCCAAACCAGCATCGCAAATTATCAATTTATCGAGGTGTTGTTCTAAAAAATCTTGCCGCTTATACATTTCGTCGGCGGGGTCTCTATAATTGAACCTCGACATATGAAATTCCATATCGCTTAATGTGAATTCGATTCTGCCGGCTTTCATAATAACCGTGTCATCGTAAACCGGTTTCTTTTCATCAGATGAGCATCCGGCTAATAAAACAATAATTAGCATTCCGAGCGCGAGTTTTTTCATATTCTTTCTCCCGTTTTAATCCATCACCAATTTATTCTAAACAATATTATATTTAATCCGCCATTTTCTGCAATATCTTTTTAACTTTTTCAGCATTTTCATCATTATCTTTAAGTGTGATTTGAACCTTAAAGTTTCGATCATATTTAAATTCAATTTTTTCAGGGATAGTCGATACCCAGCGTTCAATTACCTGCCGGTTAATATTATTACTGCTTTCAAATTCAAGATTAAGGATATTTCTCTTGAAATGTAAAGATTCTAAACCGATTCTCTTGCCATAAATCCTGATTGCCGCTAATGATGCCAGATTTTTTGCAGCCTCTGACGGAGGGCCAAAACGGTCATTCAATTCATCTAATAATTCATTAATAACCTCAAGTTTTTCCGCTCCGCTAAATCGTCGATATATATCCACTCTCTGATTACTGCTCGGAATATAATTTTCCGGTAAAAACAGATCAAGGTCGGTCGTAATCTTAATCTGAGAGGCAAGTTCCTCCGGACGTATGCCCTTAAGCTGGGCTACTGCCTCTTCTAATAGCCTTATATATAAGTCGAAACCCACTTCTTCGATATATCCATGCTGCTGTGAACCTAAAAGATTGCCGGCACCCCTTATTTCAAGGTCTTTCATTGCTAAGTGAAAACCCGACCCAAGCTCTGTAAATTCCTCGATGGCTTTAAGCCGTTTTCGAGCGTCTCGCGTAAGAAGCTTCAACGGCGGGATTAACAGATGAGCATACGCCCGAAAATGCGAACGGCCAACCCGCCCGCGAAGCTGATACAACTGAGCCAGTCCAAGTCTGTCGGCGCGATTGATGATTATTGTATTTACCGAGGGGATATCAAGCCCGGATTCAATTATTGTAGTGGACAGCAAGATCTGGAATTTCTTATCGAGAAAATCTTTCATAACTTTTTCCAGTTCTCTTTCGGGCATCTGACCATGGCCGATGCCGATTTGCACCAGCGGCAGGTATTTTTTCAGATAGTTATGAAACGCATAAATCGATTGGACGCGATTATGGACAATATAAACCTGCCCGCCGCGGTCAAGTTCGCGGTTGATCGCATCCACAATTACCCTATTGGAAAACCTGGAAATTTCGGTATTTATTGGCAAACGGTCCTTTGGGGGCGTGTTTATTATTGACATATCCCGGACGCTGACAAGCGATAATTGCAGCGTGCGAGGTATCGGCGTTGCGGTCATAGTTAAAACATCTATCTGTGATCTGAGCGTTTTTATCTTCTCTTTATGGGCGACGCCAAACCGTTGTTCTTCATCAACAATAAGCAATCCAAGGTCTTTAAATTCAACATCCTTCTGCAAAAGTTTATGCGTACCAATCACTATATCGATTGTGCCGTCGCTAAGCCCTTTCTTTATCTCCTTGACTTGCTTGGGAGTACGGAATCGAGACAGCATCTCAATTTTAATCGGGAAGTCTGCAAATCTTTCCGAGAATGTTCTTTGATGCTGAGCGGCCAGAATTGTAGTAGGCGCCAGGATTGCCGCCTGCTTGCCCGAATCGACTGCTTTTAAAGCCGCTCTCACAGCCAGTTCGGTTTTTCCATAACCTACATCGCCGCAGATAAGACGGTCCATAGGCGTCGGCTTTTCCATATCAATTTTTATCTCATCCATAGCCTTCAGCTGGTCGGGAGTTTCCTGGTACTCAAATGAGGCTTCAAGCTGATGCATCCAATCGGAATCGGTCTTGAAAGCAAAACCCGGAAATGTTGTTCGTTCGGCATAAAGAGCTATGAGTTCACCAGCTATATCCATAAGAGCTTTTTTTGCTCTGGCTTTAACTTTTTCCCAAGTTCCCGAGCCAAGTTTTGACAGACGCGGAGCGCCATCTTTACCGGCATATTTCTGGACGCGGTGAAACTCCTCCACCGGTACATAAAGCTTGTCATCGCCAAGATATATCAGAGCAATGCAGTCGCGCTTGCGGCCGTCAACAACAAGAGTTTCAAGCCCTCTGAATCTGCCAATGCCGTAATCGATATGAACGACATAATCTCCCGGATTCAGGTTGGAATATGAAGATAAAGCTATACCTTCCTTAAAACGTCTGAAGGTGCGCCTTTTTTTATGACGAGTGAAGATCTGGTGGTCAGCCAGATACCATTGTTTAAGCTCTACAACAGCGAACCCGGATGACAACCATGAAACGCCCATTTCCACTGGCGCCCCAATTCCATCGATTATCTCCTCGATACGGTCTCTCTGGCCGACGCTTTCACACAGAATGTTGAGCTTGTAGCCATCCTGGTGAAGTTCATTCAAACGGTTTTTTAAATATGTCAGGTTTTTGCTAAAGAACTCCTGAGGCAGGATTTTGAAATTGATACCCGTATGTTCCGAGGCTGCTACACTTGATATATTTATTTTTTGAAAGCAATCTATTTTTTTAGAAATATCATCCTCTGTCAAATATACTTTCCCGGGCGAAGCCACCGGAATATCTCCAACCGATTCAAATTTTTCCACTGCCCGGTCGAGAACGCTTTCTATATGACTAAAACAGGACTGGGGATTATCAACAAAAATAAAAGCGCGGTCAGGCAGATGTTCAAACAAATCAGATAATTCTATGTTAAGATTAGGCCAGATATATTCAAGACCGTCATAATCGCCTGAGTCGCCAAGAGCCACATGAAGAGCCTGAGCGCCGGCTTCATCAAGCTGTTCGGTGTAAGCCTCGATAATTGATTCATCGAATATTATTTCCCGTCGGGGAAGAATAAAAGCAGAGCCAGTATGCTTTGTTGACCTTTGTGTTAAAACGGAAAAGCATCTTATCGATTCGATTTCATCGCCAAAAAATTCAATTCTAATCGGGTCTTCATCGGTAGGCGTAAAAATATCAACAATTCCACCCCTCACAGAGTATTCACCAATCATCTCGGTCATTGGCGAACGTTGATAGTTCAGCTTTTCCAATAGAGTAATAAGCCTATCCCGTTCAAGCTGTTGCCCTTGGCGCAAATAAAGGCTGTTATCAGATAGCTGCTGCCGCGAAATTGTCTTTTCGAGCAATGCCTCAACCGGAGCGACTATAACCATCGGACAATTATTTTCCGAAGAATCAGCTGAATTAAGATTATAAAGCGTTAACAAGCGTTGACCAATTATATCTATATGAGGCGCTCTGATTTCATAAGGTGATATTCCCCTTGTAGGGAATAAACTAACCGCGTCTTTACCAAGAAATGATTTGAGGTCGTCTGTCAGCGCTTCAGCCTCTTCGGATTCTGAGGTTATTGCCAGAATCGGTTTTAAATATTTCCGACAGGCATAAGCAATAATCATCGCTTTTGATGACCCTAAAAGCCCTGAAATATTTATCCTGCTGTTTTTGCCCGATAGCTTTTCGTCAAGCAATTTTATTGAATCTAAAGCTTCAATATTTTTTAGAAGTTTCTGTAAAATCATAAACACAAAAATCCCGCTGTCCATAAGGGCGCGGGTGCAGCTTCAAAATTTTTCACTTAAGGCTCCCGACGAGCCACCAGTATCATTCGCGGTGATTCTCCCGTATATTGCGAACCATCGAAATTGCCGTAAACGTTAGTCAACGTCAAACCTGTTTGACTGAACATATCAAGCATTTCTGTAAGAGTATATAGTCTGAAAGATGATTCAAGCTTTCTGTTTAAGCAGTTATTATCGACAAGTTGATGAGTAATTTCCAAGCGGGACCTAAAAAAGTCGAATAATCTCTCCTCAAGTATAATCGAACCGTTATCAATATCCCAGCTTTGATAATGTTTAGTATGAACAACATAATCGCGATTAATAGTATCAATCAAAAACTGACCGCCCGGTTTTAAAGCCTTTGCTACGCCCTGCAGCACTAGCAAGTCTTCGGCTTCAGTATCAAAAATACCGAAAGCAGTAAAAAGATTGATGACGGCATCAAATTTATTAAAGTGCGGAATGTCTCTCATATCCTGTTTGACAAGTTCAAGATTAATTTTCAGCATATCGGCTTTTCGACGGGCTTGCTGAAGGACGCTTTCGGAGAGATCGAGTCCGGTAACATTAAATCCCTTGCTTGCCAGCACTATGGAATGTCTGCCAAAACCGCAGCCGAGATCCAAAATCTCTGCCGCCGGTTTGATTCCCAGCAGCTTAATGATTCCTTCAACCTCAAAGGGAGCGTTTTTCTCGGTATGAGAATACAGCTTGAGGTAATTCTCATCGAAATATGTTTCCCACCATTTCATGATTTGCATCTACAAAAACTAAAGCCAATAATTTTATAAGCCAGCTTGGCGGCTGTAAAATCAGCATATGTTAGCTCTGATTTCGGGGAAAGTTCGACTATATCAGCGCCAACAATTATTTTCATTGATGTAATATCATCGATAATCATCATCATATCATCCCAGTTTAATCCGCCCGGTTCGGGTGTGCCGACAGCGGGCATAATCGATGGGTCAAATCCATCAAGATCTACTGAGATATAAACATTTTCGCTTAGTTCCGCTATGATTTTTTTAAAATAATCCGGATTATTTTTAACCTGCGACGGTTTAATAAGATTAGCTTTGTATTTTTTCTCATTCTCTGCGCCGCTAAAACTTCTTACCCCAATCGATATAAACGGCGCGATTTCGGCAACCCGCGACATCACGCAGGCATGCGAATATTTACTTCCCTGATATGAATCGCGAAGATCGGTATGGGCATCAATCTGGATAACCGATAAATCAGCGTATTTCTCTTTATGCGCCTTAACTAATGCGGCAGTTATAGAATGTTCGCCGCCAAGAGACAATACAAATTTGTTATCTTTAAGAAGACTATTACAGGCTGAATAGATAATTTCTTGCATCTCTGCCGGACCCGATACAACCTGCTCTATTTCCGGCATAGTGGCGATGCCTATTTCCGATGGATTACAGTCGAGTTCTTCATCGTATGTTTCAAGCTGACGGCTGGCGTTTATAATTGCCTGGGGGCCATAACGCGCTCCGCTTTCATACGAAAGAGTCAAATCATAAGGGATAGGCAGTATTACAGACTTTGCTTGTTTGTATTCGGAAAGCTCGTCTGGCAGAGCCAGAAAATTAAGCGGTACAGAATCGTACATAAATTAGCCTGCTGTAAAAAACCAGCGGGATGTGTGTTTTATATGTTCATCGGGATTAAACGCTGATACTGAAATATTATCAAAGCCCGCTTTCTCTAACGACTCGGCAACCGTATCGAAATTATAGGATCGCTCGATTAAATTCTGTATAAAGCGGTTATATGTATTCCTGCCGGATTTAATAAACCCCTCGATATTGATTTCAGCCGTGATTTTATCAGAATCATAAAAACCGTTGACTATAACCGTATGGTCCGGTTTCCTCCTGATATCTACTGATTCCCATTCGGATAATCCATCGGGAGTAAGCATATCAAATATAAAAAACCCGCCCTTGCGAAGGTGCACCCGGGCAGTTTTAAATAATTTTCTAACAGCAGTAATGCCGCTTAGATGGTTAACGCTATCAAAGAAGCAAACTGCGATATCATATTTTTGTTTTAATCTGACACTGGTTATGTCGCCATGAATAAATTTAACGCCATTGATTTTACGGCGGGCTTGGGTCAGCATAGACATTGATAAATCAACGCCCGTGAATTTAAGGTTTGTGTTTCTGAGTTTGTATTCGAGTTCACCGGTACCGCAGGCTAAATCGAGAACCGATTCATTGCCGACACCTCGAAAACGAATGAAATTATGCAGCCGCTCGGCGCAAACGTGGGAAAATTTATTCCAGCCCAGCATATCATAGTATTTAGCGAAATCGGTGTAGTTTTGGTTTTTCATAATTGTCATCCATGTCATTCACATAATAATATGGCTCCGGCGACTACTGTAGTCCAAAGACCGTTTTTATTGCCCCGCGCCGATTGGGTGATGTTGGTAGTATGAATTATCTTGCCTGATATTTTATATATCTCTTTCTTTTCATCATACGATTTATCAACATCAAATTCGATGCCCAAAGTGGAGGCAAGCATACTCGCCGCTAAATCCTCGGCATAGTCGCCTGATATTCGCTCTGTTTGCCCGAATGCCTCATGTTCGGATAAGTAGCCGTATTGCGAACGGTCATGAGGAATAGCCAATCCCACAGATGCTGAAATTAAACGATTCGGCTCATTGGTTTCATTGCGGCTCATCACGCAATAAATTATCTGTCCCGGTTGAAGCTGTTTAAGCCCCTGGGATTTAGAAATCAGTTTGCAGTGAGGCGGAAATATCGAGGAAACATGAACCAAGTTAACGCCGGCGATTCCTGCGTTTCTCAACGCCAGCTCAAAAGACGACAGCTTCTCTTTATCGATGCCGACACCTTTAGTTAAAAATAATTTTCCCGGGATCATAATCATATCTTTTCCCTCTTTACAAAAATTCAATGTAGGCATGATATAAAAATTATTATCTTGATGCAAGATTAATCTCAACAGGAATCCCTCCCCGCCGCGGCGGGGTCGGAATCCGACCTGCTCGAAATCTATCGCGTAGGGGCGTATTGCATACGTCCTCTTATTGTAAAACACAGCCCATTAGATACCGTCTTTCAAGTCAAGCCTAATTGAGGCTTGACCTATTTAACTGGCGGGTCAAGTCCCAAGCGGACTTGAAAGACGGTATTTACTTCATCGTATTTTAAGGTGGTTGGTGTACGACCTCGTGCGCCAACATTTTACTATTCCCTTCTTGAGAGCGGTTAGGGTATGGTAATACGGTTGATAGCGCTACAGCGGCTACTATTCCCCTAAGAGGGATTTGGGGCGTGTGCTTAACGCTAAATGTTCAATATAATTTCGAGTAAAATTTCAAATTCAACTGTAAAATCGGGGTTTAAAGATATTCCTGAAATGATTTATTTTGACATAATGCTAAGAGTATTGTTATATTTATAACTATGTAAAAATATTTAACAATTGTCTTTGTATAACAGTTAACTGAAGCGAGGAGAATAATGAAAAGCAGGCAAATTATTCAACGTATGAGTATCTTTTTAATACTAACAGGGTTGGTTATTTTAATCAGTTCTACTATGAACGCATCAAAAGCCCAGCAAACCTACGAGAATTTTGTTGAACAGGACCAAAAAGCTTATGCGGATTTCGAACGTGAAGAGGCAGAGAAATTTGCCAAATATGTGGTTGATGTAGAGAAAAAATGGAACGAGTTCAAAAATTCGACTCGCAAAGACTGGTATGAATACAGCCATGACCTTAATACATTAAGCCGCGTGGACTTTGTAGAAGGGGTTATCACGATTGAAACGATAGTTGAAAAAGATGTTGACGATGTTATGGCTTTAGCCAAAGTAAATATCGCTCAGCAAATAGAGGGGCTTTTCCATCCTGATTCTCTTACATGCGATGTCATTCTTGAGGGACAGGTTGAGTTTAGTTCGCCGCCAATAATTGACAGCACTAATGCGGCTGTTTTCATCGATGAGAAAGTATTGCCGAATGCGAAAATCGAGGAAGAAACAATTAAATCGGAAGATGGCCAAGAACGGGTAAAAGTTACGGTTAGTATAAAAATGGTTCCGAATCATCTTCAGCTGCGGGCTAAAAAGTATCTTCCCACAGTAAGAAAGTATTGTCAGGAGTATAATCTGGATGTTCCTCTGGTATTAGCTATTATGCAAACCGAATCGCATTTCAATCCACGGGCTAAATCGCCAGTACCTGCCTTTGGCTTAATGCAGCTTGTGCCCAGATCCGGGGCTCGGGAAGCCTACAGATTTGCCCATAACGAGGATAAGATAGTCCGGCCAAATTATTTGTATGATCCCGACAATAATATCCATCTCGGCTGCGCCTACTTGGCAAAAATGCGGGATAATGAATTCAAAAATGTAAATAATGAAGATAAAATTCGTTATTGCATTGTCGCCTCATACAATACAGGCCCGGGCAATTTAAGCAAGGCAATTGTAGGCGCCAGGGTAATAAAACCTGCAGTCAAGAAAATTAATGAAATGGATTCAAATCAGCTATTTGAGAAACTTAAAACAAATCTGCCATACCAAGAAACCCGCGATTATATTGTTAAAGTGGAAGAATGCCGCATTAATTATCTTGAATGGCAATAACAGGCAGTATTTATTTAAAACATAGATTCTTGAATAATAAGCCAATTTCATCATAAAGGATATTAGCATTAACGCCGATTCCATCAGAGTAGCAAGAACGCTGATAAATTTCATTGCCCTAATACAGCTGAAATCTGCACATAGGGCAATATAATGGATGGGTTTACATTAATTTTGAACTGTCAACTATTTAGGGAAACAGGATTTTTATAATTGCATTTCAAATAATTATTATATAGTATAATGTGTCGAAAGGAGGGAACAAGAGTTAAATAAACAATCTTTGTTAATAAATTAATCAATCTTAAAATGGAGGATAATATGAGATTGGTATCGATGTTTTTATTGGTGTTTTTCGTTATAGGTATGATGGCTTGCGGTTCCAAGCCGCCGCCGCCGCCGGAACCAGCCGATGTCTGGCTTCCCGAATGGTGGGACCCGCCGCAGGATCCCAATTATCTGTTTGCTACGGCTACTAAAACATCAAGAGATATGGGTCTGGCTACCAGCAAAGCTGCGACTGATGGCCGCAACGATATTGCCAAACAGATGGAAGTGAGAATTCAGAGCTTAACAAAAAGCTTCAACGAAGAGATTGGCCTTGATGAGGATGCAGAGTTGTTGTCGCAATATACTGAGGCTGTAAAAGAAGTTGTTTCTCAAACAATGGTCGGCTCGAAAGTTACCAAAAAGGAGATTAAAAAAGAAGGCAATATGTATCGGGCTTATGTTCTCGTGGAATTGCCTATCGGAGAAGCCAACGCCGCTTTGATGCAAAAGATTAAAGCCAACAACAATATGTATACCCGTTTCCGTGCCTCTCAGGCTTTCGAAGACCTTGATAAGGAAGTTGAAAAGTACGAGCAATTTAAAAAAGAACAAGGCGGAATGGGGTATTAGTATCGCCAGCAAAATGCTATTCTTTTCGCTATTTTTTATAGCGATACTCGCTGTTGTTTCATATAGCGAAAATATCCAAGACCAGGCTGATTATCCGGCCTGGTTTTGGAATCCCCCTGATAACGATGGTTATATGTATGCTGTCGGTTTGTTTCAACCATGCCTGCTTAATGATTCAACATTATTATATGCTAAAAGCGATGCTGTTTGGAATATCATTAGCCAGAATAGAATCAACATAAGGCTCGAATCGGCTATGTCTGGTCCCGAATCCAACCTGATGTATATGGGTAGTACAATCAACATAGAAGTTGATTCGCTTCAATATGATAATGTTTCCGAGAACAATGTTATATTAGACAGTTTTTATCGCGGCAATATGTTGATTGTTCTTGTTGGACAAGGAGACGATTCATCGGGATTTACAGGCAGCTTGATTGCTCAGGATTTCGGCGATTGGATTCATGAACTCCCCGCGGATGAACGATACTTCTATTCGGCAGGTATGGCTCCTGATTACTATTATCAGTCAAACAGTTGGAAAGAGGCTTTGAATAAAGCCTTGCTGGATATGACTGCTCAGATTTCCTCTAAAGTCCGGTCATTTCAAACAAGCGATCGTTATTCTATTTTCCAAACCATTGTTGAGGAAAGCGAAGCGACATTGACAGACTGGCAGGTTGTAGCCCGTAAATATGACACCGCTAACAATTCCTGCAATGTCTTAATCAGGATGCCCAAATTTAAATAGTTAGTCCCGGATTTGTTTTTGGTAATCCGATTTTTGTCAACAGTATGACTATCTCTAAAAAAGCAGACTATTAAGGATAAGGAATAAACACAATATTAAAAATAATACCAGATAGTTTGATACTCAGATATATCCTCGCCAATATTTTCAAGTCGTTTTAGATAATCAAGTATGGGTATATCAATGCCAATATACGAGTCCTGCATTCTGATATTTTTCTCCCATGGATGAAATTCATAAACGCGCGAACCGTCCGGTAAAACCGAGATTACATCACGATGCTGAGAGGCGCGAAGGTATTGTTTGCCGAGTGCCGGCAAATTATATACTGCCTCGTCGGTGCGGGATAGTCCCGGCAGCAAGCGCGCTTCTTCTTTTTGTTCCTGCAATAACCGGGCAATCGGCACGCGATATTCGATTGTTTCATTTTTACCTTTGGTGTTGAATGTATAGTAAGGTTCAATACCAACACGTTTAAGTATGCGTCTCAAGAAAGCCGATTCGAACCGGCGAGAATTAAAAAAAGTGAACACACTCTGATTATAAACGTTGATTTTATTTCTCCGCAATCGTTCGGCTGCCCTAAACACATCCGGCGTGATTTCGTATGGATGTTCAACATGCGTTACCACCGAAACATCAAGCCTCATGGGGCGGCGAAGTTTGCCAAGTGCACGGGCAAACGCATTTGTTATTCGCATTGGTATAGTTACTGGGGTGCGAGTACCCACTCTAATCATCTCTATATTTGGGTTTTTGGCTAGCTCCTCTAAAATCCAGAAAAGTTTAGTATCGCTCATCGAGAGCGGGTCGCCGCCAGTTACTAAAACCTCCTGGATGGATGGATGGTCTTTAATCCAGGCAATAGCTTTTTCGATTTTCCCTTTAGAAGCCATTGCCCCTTTCGATAGGACACCTTCAATTTCCCAATTGCGCTGGCAGTATACGCAAATTTGCGGACATGAGTTGTATGGCTTCAATATCACAATAGACGGGTAGCGGCGCGTTATAAGATCAATAGGGCTGGTGTCTCTTTCCATCATAAAATCGAAAGCGCATTTAGGATTGTGTCTATTAGCCGCCATATATTCAACATAAGATAAAGGCGGTATTACCTGCGCTCTTAATGCCCTATCTTGACGACGAAGATCATCATCTATAAGCGAAAGATAATATGGTGTTATTCCAAAAGGCAGACCGGCTCTCTCGGCAATTTCCAACGCTTCAACTTCCGAATCTGAAAGCGGAATTAAATCATATAGTTGTGTGGGTCTTTTAATTACATTACGCAAATGCCACCGCCAATCGCGCCAGTCAGTATTAGTGCCTCTTAACTGCGACAAAACCTTCTTGCGGCGTTCCTTCCTGTATTCAATAATGTCCTCATTAAAACCATGAATGAAACGGGACATTCGTTTGCTAACATTGCCCCATAGCAGGTCGAGCTCTTTAGACCTGGCTATGGCGGCTTCTTTGCCTGATAAATCTTTGCTAATGAAATAATCGCCGGGCGCAACACCTGGCCCCTTGCCTTGAATCGCCATAAACAGATGATACAATTCGGCATAAAAACCCGGTTGAAGATCGGGACGATTAACATTGTTGGCGATATCATACAGGGCTTGCACTACGCTGAAATTGGCAAGCTTGTCGGATCGCCGTTTAATAACGCTGTTTAAGGCGTGACTGCAGTCTCTAATTCGAACAATACGGCCTTCATATAGATTAATTTGTTCACCGTATGTATCAAACTGGTTAGTGTTAATCCGTCTATAAAGCCGTTCGCGGGCAACCTCCAAATTGGCAACGCCAATCATCACATGTAAAAAGTACTTGCCTGCCTTCTTAAGCAAATCAACATTGTAATTCGAATTTTTTTGAAAATTCATCATAATAACCAATTAGATAATTTAGTTTACATTAATAGTATAATGCATCTTTTGTTTTGATGCAACTTATTTTGTGGTTGCGCTTAGCGTTCGCCTTAGATGAAGAACTCAGGCGAGACTATGGTCAATCTACATACAATTGAATAATAAAAACGAGGCCGCGCTCGATGAATTATCGTTGACTTATAACAGCTTTTTGAATATCATTTTCAATACTATGATATTGACTGAAAAGGATATCGACAAGATTGCCGAATTAGCGCATCTTAAGCCAACACTTGATGAGAAAAAGCGTTTATTGGTTGATTTAAACAACATCCTGAAATATATGGAGATTATAGAGGAAGCCGATATTGAAAATATTCATGAAATACAGCTTGGTTCATCAAAGCCAACTCCTTTAAGAAACGACACCGTTAAACTGGGATTATCTCAAAAGGATGCCTTATTAAATGCCTCACAGAGCCGGGATGGACTTTTTGCCGTTCCCAAGTTTGTAAAAGAATCGGATAACCGGAATAATTAGATAGCTGAAATAGCTTTTATTAGTAGGTGCAAAAATAATCACTTCGCAGCAATTAATATTAATAGGCAATATCCTATAATTTTCACTCGATTGTATTGACAATATCACCATCAGCATATAAACTCATAACAAATGGCTTCCGGCAGAATTAAAATAATCCCCACAAGGGAAATCAAATCAGTTCTATTGAAAAATCTTAAAATCGCTGTTATCGGATATGGCTCCCAGGGAAAAGCGCAGGCGCTAAACTTGCGAGACAGCGGTTTTATGCCAATAATTGGCTTGCCATCCAAAAGCCGTTCGCGAAAAATTGCTAAAAAAGACGGTTTTACAGTAGCCACTCCAGCTAAAGCAACAAGAAACAGCGATTTGATTTCTATACTTATACCCGACCATAAACATAAAGAGCTTTTTAATAACGAACTATGCCGGGTTATAAAAAAGGATCAGGTATTTATTTTTGCGCATTCCCTCTCGGTACATTTCAAGCTTGTTAAGCAACCCAAGGATGTCGATTTCATATTGGTTGCTCCGCACAGCCCCGGGATTCGTTTACGGGAAAAATATTTATCCGGCGAGGGAGTTTTGGCATTTATCGGCCAGACAGAAGCATCCTCAAAGAAAAGCCTGAATATAGCCGCCGCTTATGCCAAAGCTATCGGCTGCGCCCGTAAAGGCGTAATAGCAACAACTTTCGCCGAGGAAGCTATTGGCGATATTTTTGGCGAGCAGGCGGTTTTATGCGGCGGCCTCAGCGCCCTGCTAAAAGCGGGCTTCGATACGCTAATTGAAGCCGGATTACCGCCGCAAAACGCCTATATTGAATGTGTTTACCAATTAGACCTTATTGTCGATTTGATTAAAAAATATGGCATCGCCGGCATGTATGATAAAATCAGCGCTACTGCGGCATTCGGAAGTTTTCAGGCTGAGGATATGATTATCAATAAGAAATCAAAAAGTGCTATGAATTTAATTATGAAAAAAGTTAAAGCCGGGAAATTTGCAGATGAACTTCTCGACGACTATAGCAATTCATTTAAAAAGTTAAAAGCTTATAAAAAGGAAAAACGCCATCCAAATCTTGATAAAATGGCGCTATTTTTTACTAAGAGATTCGATAATTAAACTCGAAGAAAATTATCCGTCTTTACAATTTTTTTATCAATAGTTATATAAACATCATTAATAATTTTGGCTATGAAATTTTCATAATCTTCAAGCCCCCGATGGCAGTCATTGCATAATGGCAATAAATGTTCACGGACGTTAAGTTTGCCGCAATTGGTACATTTAATAATTTCGGCAGACATAGTTATTTTGGCCTGCATGAATAAATCATATTCAATGATTTTGTATCCATTACATTAAAGTTTAAAATTGCGCCGCAATTCTGGCATTCCAAATCACCCTTAACTATAGTTGCCTTGCCCCTGCAAAAAGGACACCGTTTTGATTTTTTTTTATTGTACATAGTCATTACTCCAAGTTGATTGTAATTATTGCCTTTTATTAGTCGCAATGATCCGAATTATTATATTTGCTCATTAGCCGGTTCTATTGTCAATGATGATTCGCCAACTCTTTTAAGGCCAACCATTCTCTCAGTAAGGAAGTTCTTTGAAGACATCCACTCCTGAGACATTTCCATAACGCGTTCTTGTGTAACATTCTCAACCCAGTCTATAGTCATGTTGTCCACTTGTATACTGTCAACGACAAGGTTTTCCATTGTCAGCGTAAATCTCATTTCCATTATTCGTCCTCCATTCGAAGTTTCACAGATGGATAGAACAAAAGTCATACCTTTTAATAATAGATTGAGAACTAATTCGTGGCATACTGCCTATCTACTTCATTGTTAATATGTTATAGGTATAAATATTATTTCAAATAGGCAACCTGAATGTATTTAGCATATAAGTTCTAAGGAGTATTATGGGATTATGCCTATATAAATCGGCGTAATCCCTTTGTTGACATATTCGTTCTTATATATAAACGTAACGCATCGGGGCATCCGCCTCGGACGGATACGCCCTCTTATTACCAAGTAAGCGCTTGACAACAAGAGGGGTTCGTTGCTTTGTTAATAAGCCTGTCCCCTTTTGAGAGTGGCTGGTGTACATCCACGTGCATCAACATTTTATTATTCCCTCTTGGGAGGGGTCAGGGGTGTGTTTCTATCGCTAAATGTTCAATATAATTCCGAATAATTTTTTTATTTTATTTGTAACTCTACTGCAAAATCCTGTTTCATTTTCAATAGTCGAGTATCCCCGCCTCAGGCGAACGACTCCTGCCAATTAATCATGTTGTTTCTCCTGTCGGCTTGTGATGCCTAAATAAATTGCAATCAATGCCATCACCGCCCCAATAATCTCAACAGCCCTCGTCGGTCTGTCAAAAAACAATATATCCCAGGCAAATGCCAGTATCGGCTGAAGTAGAAGTATTAAACCCGCTAACGAAACCGCAACTTTTGGCAGGCTCTTAGATATGAGAAACCACGCCGCCGCCTGGCATAGAATCCCATACGCTATAAGCGACAGCCAGCTTTGCTTGTCGGGAATAATAAAACTTTCATCTTGAGTATAACCTATAATTGCCATAAAAACGGCAGCGGCAAATGACACAAACACCAAGTTTACTACCGGCGACAAAGCATTCTCTATCGTCTGTGAGCGGCGAAGAGTTAGCGTAAAGCCGGCATAGCTGAAAGCAGTAGTCAATCCCAGAATTATGCCGGTTTTATAAACTATATCCAATTGGTCCCATTGCCATATAAATATCAGCACCATACCGATTAATGCTATCGGCACTGAGACTATAAATCGAATGGTCAGCTTTTCTTTAAGAACTGCGATTCCGAATCCCGTAAGTATTATTACCTGAAGGTTGCCGAGAAGAGTCGACAGTCCGGGACCTATATAGTGAACGCTTTTATGCCATAATGTTAAATCAAAAGCGAATATCAAGCCGCAAAGGATAGCCCAACATATCGGCTTCCAGCCGCGCCATAACCGCTCTTTATTAATAAGCGCAATAGCAATCAGTATCAGTCCGCCGAAAAGGTTGCGATAGGCGCCAGCCATTGACGGCCCTACATGCGCCAGCTTAACAAACACCGGCGAGAAACTGATTATCACCGCGCCGGCAGCAAGGTTTCGTATTAAGGTGTTATTCGCATCAGGTTTATTAATTAATCTATCCTTTGCATATTATTCATCAGGAAGAAAGCTAATCGATACCATAAATCCAGTATCCTTTATCCCGATGCATCATTATATAAACAGGTTGTTGACAAAGCAACAAACTACTCTTGTTGCCAAGCGCTGCTTGATAACAAGAGGGCGTATGCAATACGTCCCTACGCGTTGCATTTATATACAAGCCAGCATCGTTATGGGAATTCTAATAAATGCTTATCTGTCAACAGTCTGATCACATAGGAGCATACGGTATACAAATCAGCTGCCAAGCTGTATTTTATTATCAGATTCAACCGCAAAATCCGAGATTCAATTCTATTTATCCCAGCGATTAAATGTATCGAGGATGAAATCCTTTACGGTTGCGCATGCCTCATTGAAATAATCATTGGCTTTCTTCTTATCGAAATCGAGCGCGCCGGTGTTTTCCTTGTATATCAAAACCGTCGATGGTATAGGATAGACATTAGCGCCGGGGTTCACATAATAAAGCATATCGGGGTTGTATTTACTCTCTCTTACCGTATCGGGAGCGCAGGCGATTATGGCGGCGGTTTCATCCACCGCGGCATGTCCGCCGGATGTTCCATAGTATTTGCCTGCCAGATGCTCGCATAACATCCACCAGTGAATAACCGCAACCTTTGCGCCTGTTTTTTCATGAGTATCCCAAGCCGCTTGCTTTAGCTCATCATTCTGGCCGCCATGACCATTAACAACAACAATCTTTTTCATACCGCAGGCGGCAAACGATGTCAGTATTTCGGTTATGTATGATTGGAAAGTCGAGCTAACTACGGTTATCGAGCCGGAATAGCCAAGCAATGACTTGGTGATGCCATAATACACAGCCGGCGCAATAAGCGACTTAATATCCGGGGCTATTCTTTCGCACATCGTTTCGGGGATAATACTATCAGTTCCCAGAGGGATAACCCCATGAGCCTCGACAGTTCCCACCGGAATAATTACCTTATCGTATCCATCTTTTATAAGTTTGTCGATTTCCTGCCAGTTAAGCCTGTTCCATTTTAATTCCATTATCTGACTCCTCTATTAGTCCTAATATAAATCAGTTTTGCAATACTTCATTCAGCAACCGCAATATTTTTCAAAGTGCCGATTTGCTCTATTTCCACCTCGACTACATCGCCGTCCTTCAGGGGACCTATGCCCTTAGGAGTGCCGGTAGAAATAACATCGCCAGGGTATAAAGTCATGACCTTTGAAATAAAGCTTATAACCTCGGCAGTTTTTCTTAAAAGCAAATTGGTATTGCTTTGCTGTACAACTTTGCCGTTTAAACGAGTCTGAATCGCCAGCGAGGAGGCATCGATGCCGGCAACAATAGATGGTCCAAACGGGCAAAATGTATCAAACCCCTTGGCTCTTGTCCATTGATTGTCTTTCTTCTGAATATTCCGGGCGGTTACATCATTTAAACAGGTGTAACCAAATATGCCATCCTCAGCTTCATCTACTGAGACATTTTTTATTTTCTTGCCGATAATCACCGCCAGCTCTCCCTCATAATCAACTCTGTCAACCCAATTCGGCAGGATGATATTGTCAAGGTGGCCAATAATCGATGATGGCGGCTTTAAAAACAAAACCGGTTCATCAGTTATCAAATCGAGCGTGCTTTCCTCAATATGTGCGGCGTAGTTTAAGCCGACACAGACTATTTTCTGGGGCACGCATGGCGGTAAAAACCGGATATTGTCCAGTAAATATGATTTTTTCATTCTGGTTGCCAAGCGCCGCTTGTCAACCAGAATGAAACTGTCGAATATATCACCCTTAAGCGGATAAGCTTTATCATCGATAATGCAACCGTATCCAATATAGCTTTCGGCTTGAAATCTTATAAAACGATTTGAATCTTTATTCAATGCTCAACTCCTTCAAATGAATCATCACCGATTCGGCCAATACTTTCAAATTGTATCCGCCTTCAAAGACTGAAACAATTCCGCCTTGGCAATATTTAGCAGCGGCTTCAACCAACATGCGAGTCATCTCGCTATAGAACTCTGTCGATAATTTTATTCCTGCCAACGGGTCGTCCGTATGAGCATCAAAACCGGCGGAAATCATAATCAGGTTTGGCTTGAATTTTTCAAGAGCCGGCAGAATCAGATCATTAAAAGCGCGGCGATATTCCGTGTCGCCATTGCCTGAACTCATAGGCAAATTAAGCGTATATCCGGTTCCCTCTCCCCTGCCTGTTTCATTAGCGGCGCCAGAGCCGGGATAATATGGATATTGATGAAGCGATATATACAACACCTGCGAGCTATCGTAAAAAGTGTTCTGGGTGCCGTTGCCGTGATGAACATCCCAATCGATAATAGCGACTCTTTCGGCAAGATTATTGGCGATGGCATAAGCCGCCCCTATGGCGATATTATTGAAAATACAGAAGCCCTTTGTCTTGTCTGTCTCGGCGTGATGCCCCGGCGGCCTGACTGCGCAGAAAGCGCGGTTGTTCTTATCGGAGACGGCAAATTTGACAGCATCTATAACCGCCCCGGCTGCTTTAAGCGAGGCTTCAAGGCTTGCCGGTGAAAAAACGGTATCCGGGTCGAGCATAACCAAGCGGCCATTCGGCTGGCTGTTTATATATTTATAATATTCCGGCGCATGCACAAGCTCAATATCCGCCTGTTGGGCATAGGGGCATTCCGATTCAATATTCGCTTCAGGGACAATTTCAAACGCTTTTTTAACTGCTTTCAACCGGTCGGCTGATTCCGGATGTCCGGCGCCGGTATCATGTTTTAGGAATGCCGGGTCGTGATATATTTTCAGCACTTTATCCGCCTTTGATATTGCGCTGGCGTGAGCAAAACAAATTGGAGTGAGGTCAAACGCCAGATAATTTTAACATCTCATCAAACATGTCGGGTTTCTCCCCGCCGCGGCGGGGTCGGAACCCGACCTGCTGTCAGATGACAGTATTTACATTGATGTGAATTTAACCTGTTGGAGTTGTGATGTCAAATGTATAAAAGCTGCGGTGATGAAGCGAACGTGTCGGGTTTCTCCCGCTGGTCGGAACCCGACCTACGGTTAGAGTTTCTTCAAAGTAAGAAACTCTATAAATATCCCAAAGATGATTCTCTATACCTCCTTATCAGTATGGAAGAATCTATGCTTTTCGAATATACGAAATTTGGTGAAATGCTTAAAGAGGTGTCTGCACCATTTGCCAATATTTTTGCTATAGGGCATACAGGACCAAGAGACAGCTTACCCGCATTTATTCATAAAGAATATAGGAAAGTCATTGCGAGGAGTCCGCCTCTGGCGGACGACGCGGCAATCTCGTTGTGTCATAAAGCGAGCCGCTATCTCAGCCTCGATTTGACGCTTATGCTTGATGAGAAAATCCATCGCCCGCAGAAGATGAGGATACTTGATATTCTTAGTGTCTATCGAGGGCAGATAAACATCCTCACACCAGCTTAACAAACCAAGCTTCGACTGAGGATCATCCAGCCTGTTTAAGACCATCAATTGAATATGTTTGACCAGGTCGAACTCGGTCTTAGTTTGCTGAGCGGCTTTACGAAGCGTCTTGGTAATTTGGAGTTCTTTGAAAAGCATCATCGCCGCCCAGATATGACCGAAATGTTTAGAAGAAAGAATGACATCGCTTTCGGCAGGCGAGGTTTGGCCTTTGAGTCTCAAGAAGCCGTTGATGAGATTATCGATATCCCGCTTGACTCATCTTCTACAGTTCGATTTGTTAAGCAATTTACTATAAGCAGGTTACAAAGCGCAAAAAAGTGTAGTGCCTCACTTTTTCAGCTTATTACAACAAATTCAGACTGTCTGTTTAACGTTTTCCTGCCTGCCGGCGCCCGCCTGTCTGCGGACACAGGGCACGGTATTTTTACTATCCGCCATTGGTTTAGCAAATAGCCCCGTCCGCCACTGGCTGATTTCTGGATTCCCCCGACGCGGCGGGGGAGTGACGTTGATTATAATGTTCTGCAAAAGGCCGGACAGTAGTGATTTGTTTTGCAAATCAATTGTCTATCTATATGTTAGGGATTCATTTATTTTCCTGGTTTCAACAGGTATAAATATGACTCTCCTGATAAACGAATGCAGCATTAACTCAAATTTCGAAGAAAAATCCTTTTACTATCTGCTATTATTATAATATATTGGTTATATTAAATTGTTTTATGAGAAATTTTTAAATATTTAATTGTTTTTAAAGGCGAATCTGAAACCTCTTTATATGGCAAAGCAATCAACAAAAGACAGTATCCTTTGTGATAAGCTATTAACAATAATCGACAGTATTTCGGATGGTGTTTTTACAATCGACTTGGATTGGAAAATCGCTTTTTTTAATAAATCAGCTGAGAGAATAACGGGTTTCAGCAAAAAAGAGGTAATAGGAAAGCCGTGTAAAGATATTTTACATACCAATATCTGTGATGAAAATTGTACACTGCGTCAGACTTTGGTTTCTAAAAAGCCTATAATCAATAAACTCGTTTGCATGATTAACAAAAAAGGAAATCGAATCCCAATTAGTATCACGACAGACTTACTGCAAAATCGTCATGGTGAAATCATTGGCGGTGTCGAAACT
The DNA here is from genome assembly GCA_021159005.1 of Candidatus Zixiibacteriota bacterium. Taxonomy (NCBI): domain Bacteria; kingdom Pseudomonadati; phylum Candidatus Zixiibacteriota; species Candidatus Zixiibacteriota bacterium. The sequence continues at coordinate 27,909 of JAGGSN010000052.1, forward strand.
TTCCGCGATCTTAGTATAATGGAAAAATTGCGTAAAGAATTTGAGTCCAAATATTCATTCGAGAATATAATCAGCAAGAATTATAAGATGCTTAAGCTTTTTAAGATCCTGCCTGCGATAGCTCAAAGCAATAGCTCTGTTTTAATTGAGGGTGAAAGTGGTACTGGTAAAGAATTGGTTGCTCAGGCTCTTCACAGTTTAAGTTTACGTAAGTTGTATCCTTTTATAAGTATTAATTGCAGCGCTTTACCGGATAGTCTTCTTGAATCAGAATTGTTTGGATATGAAGCCGGTGCTTTCACCGATGCAAAGAAGGATAAAAAAGGGCGATTTGCTATTGCCGATAAAGGTACATTATTTTTAGACGAGATCGGGGATATTTCACCGGCTATGCAAGTAAAATTGCTTCGAGTTCTCCAGGAAAAAACCTATGAGCCATTAGGAAGTACCCAATCCCTCAAAACCGATGTAAGAATTATCGCCGCAACAAATAAACAACTTGAAAAATTAGTTTCCGAGAACAAATTCCGGCAAGATTTATATTATAGGATCAACGTTATTAAAATAACAATACCGCCTTTGCGCGAAAGAAAAATGGACATACTTTTATTAGTTGACCATTTCATAGATCAATTCAATAAACTGCGCAATAAAAATATCTCTGGCATAGCGTCGCCTGCTCTTAATCAACTGATGAAACATGATTTTCCTGGCAATATACGCGAATTAGAGAATATCATAGAACATGCCTTTGTTCTATCACCAGGCGGGGTAATTAAAACAGAACATTTCCCTGATTATCTTCATGAGCAAAAGGCTATACCGGTAGTTGAGATAGCCAGCACTATGAAAGAGATGGAATCATTATTCATAATTGCCGCTTTAAAAAGAAACAATTGGAGTCGTAAAGATACTGCCGCAGAACTCGGAATAAACACTTCAACACTTTACAGAAAAATTAAAAAACTTGGTCTGAAAATCCCCAATAGCAACTGATTTTACAACCAACCGTATAGTGCAAAATAGCACGTATTCATAATATAGCATGCATTGTTGCATTGATTTATTGTTGATTGTTTTAGATTATCAAAGTCAATGTAATGTTTTTATATTTATAACTAATATCATATAAACAAGTTAATATGTTTTAGCGCGCAAAGCTTAAGCATGGCATAAAATATGCTTTTACTATTAATGAAGGTAAAGGGAAAATACAAAGAAAGGAGAATAATTATGATTGGTCTTGACAGGTTAATGAAGCAAAAAGGAGTTATAGCTGTCGGTCAGTTTTCAGAGGATGGCAAAATTATTCGCAAGGCGGGAGACATATCTGAAAACATAATGGAGCAAATAGCCAAAAAGTGTGCCTATCATAATCAGAAAGCGGAGGAATTAACAAAATACTTTAGCGCCAACTCCGAAATGGATTGGACTCCTTTAGTCGGCTGGGCAGTTTTGGGGGGCAACTATGCAATATTCATAATGGATAATACCGGCATTATTGTTGATTCGCGAAAGGCAGACTTGAATCAATTAGTGATTGATTTAAGAGAATCAGGGCCAACTGGGCCAAGGCCGAGGAATTATTAACTGGTGATAATTAACAACAATTTAAGCCACAATAAAATAAGGAGAAATCAATTATGTCAGAAAAAAATGAACAAAAACCGGCCTTAGGTCATGGTGTGGTTCACCCCAGCGCCAGACCTATGAAAGTTTATGTAGAGGATGGAATCATGTATCTTTGCGATAAGGATATAGATTCAACAAAAGCGCTCAAGGATCAGGCTTACTGCTGGACCTGCGATAAAGTGTTATTCACGCGAGGCAGTTAATAAAAAATATCCGTCACGCGGAACTTTTTCTATCCTGATTTGATTATAGTTATCAATAACCGCCTCTATACCAGAGGCGGTCAGGTTGTTGACAATAAGGTAATATTGGAAATTATTTCAACACCATGGAAAAAGTCGGGGCAGGAAAGCCCCCCGACGAGAAATAGAGAACACATTTTCAGCGCTAAAAACGATTTGGTAAATAATTGATGAAGGAAAGTTAAATAAAGTCAACTATAACATTAGGCAATTTACGCTGCCTCAATATTTTATTAGAGGGAATAAATCATAATAAAATGAAGGAGGAAAGAAATGAATAGCATTGATATTAACAACAATGACATAGAATGGGCGGATGCTCTTAACTATCCTCAAGGAGCAAAAGAAAAGGTGCTGTTTGTTGGCAGTGACATGGCTCCAAGGACTATTTTATTAAAAATTCCCCCTGGATGGAGAATGGATAGTCACTCTCACTCTCATACAGAGTTACATCATGTTTTGGAAGGAGAATACGAGAGTCAGGGTAAAGTTTATCCAAGTGGAACATTTCGTATAATTCCTAAAGAAGTCGAACATGGTCCATTCACTACAAAAGCAGGGGCAACTATTTTAGTTGTCTGGTGCGTACTCAAAGAATAATAAGTCGGTTTGTGGAACAGCAATCAACCTCGCAGCAAAATAAAGGAAAAGAATATTGGGTCTGCTAAATAAGCTATTTAATAAACCACCAAAATCAGCCAGAAACCTCGGACGCAACAAACTTTGCTGGTGCGGCTCCGGTAAGAAATACAAGGCTTGCCATTATAGCTCTGATCAGAAATACTTCTCCCGGTTTTATGAAGCAACCTGCAGTTCGGTTTCGTGAAAAAAATGATTGCGAGATGAGTTTCATCTCTATTCATTCAATTATCAAGAAACGGCAGAAAGTAATTATAAAAATCCTAAAAGCTTAACATGAAGAGTAATTGCAGGTTTTGTAGTAATTACTATTTTATCGCATTAGTGTTAAGAAATTATAATATTATTAGTTACATCAATTTATCCTGAACCCTATCACGAATTATTTTGAAAATGATCTTTTCGTTCCGGATTGGCATTAGGTAATTTTAATTTGCTCAAATAGGAATTAGCTGCAAATAATAACGATATTTATTCCTCAAGAGAATAAACCAGTGGATTGATTGACGATATAAGCATCGTAAGAACAAAGAGCCGTGAAATAATTACTCTAAAAATAGTCGGCAGTTTGTTTGACCTTATTCCTTTTGGAAAGTAAAATGATATTCCTATTCCCGCGCCAACAATACGGCAATATGAAAAGGTCGTTGCGGAGGAATGTGTCAATGTAGGCGAACTGGCTGTGGTGCCTTAAGATAGAAAAAACAACCGGCAACTCTCTGGCTATCATTGCTCTGGAAACTCAAGACGTGTTTAATCCTGCTACTTTGGCCAGAATCGATGCTGTTACCTCAAGATTTCAGGCGCTTCCCGAAATCAGCCAAGTGCTAAGCCTTACTGATATTCTCGATATTAAGAAAATTCCCGATGGTATTGAAGTTGGCAAACTTATTCCCCTTGTTTCACTGCTGGCAATATTTGGTGCTCTATTTGAGTTTTCGCAGTATTCGAGGTGTAATCCTTCCATTGGCAACAGTGCTAATTAGCGCTATCTGGGTGTTGTTGTTTTGCTTAAATTGCAAAATATATTAATCAAAAGCGAGGAGAGGTGAAAAAAAATAAAAAACTCGCCGTAAGGTAATTTTTTCGCTTGATAAAATCCTTTTAATGAGTGCTTCGTCGCTTCACTCCTCGCAATAACTGATAAATGAACAGCTAATTTACAAATCATGACACTATATCGCGCCTTAGGAGTTCTTCGCTCGTTTTGTTAGCCTGTCTATCCCCTCCCGTATGTGCTCGCCGATACGCCGCAACACCTGCGGGGAGCCGATGGGCAGATCCCGGATTTCCCTCGTGTCGAAGGAAAATTTCTCCCTGCCGATGGTGTGGCAATAGCTCAGCTCGATGTCCGGATGTCCGGCAATCAGAGTTAACAGCGTCTGCGGGATGTCCCCGAGGGGTTTCATGTCGATGTGGCTTTGCTGAAAGGTTACCCTTACCTGGGTGCCCTTCCCGGGCGCCGACTTAACAGTCAACTCACCGCCGGTCGCTTTCGCTGATTCTAAAATCATCGACAGCCCCAGGCCGAAGCGTCTCGTCTTGCGGGTAGTGAAAAACGGATCCGTCGCCTTCTGCAGTGTCCGGTTATCCATCCCCTTCCCATCGTCCAATATCTCCAGCGTTAGCAGGTCTCTTTCCGGGTTCTCATTAATGCGAATTTCTATTCTCCGCGCCTGTGCGTTGACGCAATTTTCCATGATGTCGAGTATGTGCAGTGACAGGTCTTCCATTTTTTCCTACCGCAGGATCCTCCTGCCCTCCTGTTCCCTCAGGGCTTTCTTGATTTCCCCGATGTTAGCTTTCTCGACAAGAAATCGAGTATAGCATTGTCCTATTTCATCTTCCTTGTGGGCGTCGGATGACTTGATTAGAGGCAGGGACGGAGAGTACCTACGCACAGCGCTCTCGTAAGAAAGAACTGGGGATATCTCCAGAGCGTCGAGGTCCAGGTTGTCCGGTATGAAACCCAACTGGCTGATCAGGCTAAAGCTCTCCCGATCGATATGGGCTGCGACAGCGAGCCCGCCCAGAGAGTGAATTTCTTTTATAATCTCTTCCACCCGGAGCGTTGTGCTTCCAATTAGAAGCCTCTGGTTGAAGCCGAGCACCTCGTCGTCGGCGTTGGCGACTACCTGCATGCCGAAGGTTTCCTCATCATTCTCGCCCGGCAGATGCCGGTACACAATCTCTTGAAGCTGCTGAACCGGCTCCAGCGCATCGAACAGGGCCAGAAGATGAACCTCTTCCGAGGAAGTCACCTCCATACCGGGAAGGACATGCATACCATACCTGAGCGCCGACTCCATCGCGGCTGGAGCATTCTCCGCCGAGTTGTGATCACAGATACCCAGGATATGAATACCGAGAGCTTTGGCTCGCTTCATGATCGTTGCGGGGGACATCTTCACTTCGGCACATGGAGAAAGACAGGTGTGAATGTGCAGGTCGGCCTTGTAGCTTCTCAGCATCGCGGATCACTGTTTTTCTAGCAACTGATAAAGCTTTCCGGAAATGTTGAAAGCCGACTCGTCTGTGCCCAGCACCGTAATGTACTCCTCATCGGCTTTCTGGGTAGTTTCTTTATCTGGCTGGCGGCCGTTCACAAATACGATTCCCGCCAGGTCCTTGAGCTTGGCGACCGCTATGACGTTTTGGTGTGTCTGCATGGTGATCCAGAGATTCCCTGTCTTGCTGTTGGCCATCACGCTGCTGAGAAGATCGCAAGTGTAGCCTCCGGTCACCTCAGTGTCGCCGACATCTTTAGACGTCATGACGTGGAGTCCGAGCTTTTCGACAACCTCTATCAAGGTCATGATTTCTTCCTCCGTTTTTCTTTTCTCGGTTTTCGTTCCTTGCCTTCGCCCATGGAGCCGAAAGCGTCGAGAAGCTTGGACAGCTCGCCGGCCAGCTCTTTGAACTTACCGGGAACGTTGAAGATGCAGTCGGACAGCTGCGCTTTCCCCTTGACAACATCCTCCGCGAAGGCTAAACACGTCGGGGCGCCGCAGATTCCGCAGTCTATCTTGGGTAGAGAGTCATATATCCCCTGCTTTTTTTTTCGCTTCTTGATTGCTTTACCCAGATCCTCGTCGAGCGCTTGGATAAGACGGGGCTCGTATTTTTGCTGCATATGGAAGTACTTCTGGCGATAGCGTTCACGGATTTCCCGCTTGTCTCGGCAGGCCTCTATATTCTCCTGTTCAAGCGTCTCGAGTAGCCGGAGAATTTTGTTGTAGGAGATGTAGCGGTTTTCCACCGTCAGCGATCCCCCTACGCAACCCTGTGGACATGCATACGCCACGACGAGGTCAATGTTCTGCAGTTTTCCCCGTTCGATATCATCGAAGGTCGTGATGATCTCCGCAATCCCGGAGACATCGAGGACATTCTTAAATTTCTGGGTGCGGTGCATTCCACCAGCCACCGCCCATCCAATGCCAAGGATGCAAATGCTTTCCAAGCTCTTGCGGTAGCCACCTTTGTCCTCGCTCTCCAGTGCCGATAGCAGGGGACCGTAAATGTCGGCTATGGAAATGGCTCCGTCCAGATAGCATTCTTCCTCGGAAGAAGGCTGCTTGATGGCGATCATCTTGACGGGGCAGGGCGTGATGTAGAATATCCCGATATCGTCCGGCTTAAGTCCAAGCTCTTTCGATTTTCTCTCCTTGATCTCTTTTGCGGCGAGCCTACTGGGGAGTTTGATGGGAATTATGTGATCGACCAGTTGGGGGTATCTCACTTGGATAAGACTTACGATAGAGGGGCAGAAATTGGAGATGAGCGGCTTGGGACCGTTGTACTCCTCCAGGAAATGCTCTACGGCCAGGCTCGTATCCCCACAGGTGATAGCCAGATCATGTGCATCGTCGAAGCCAATCTTCTTCAAACCGGCCAGAATCTTATCCGGCAGAATGGATCTGCCGAACTGGGCATACAGTGCCGGCGAAGGGATGGCCACCGTGTGCTTGAACCTGCTCAGTTCACCGAAGGGATCAGTCAATGCCACGATGGCTTCATTCGGGCAGGCCGTGATGCACTCTCCGCAATCGATGCATTTCTCTTCTAAAATAACGGCCCTTCCGTTCCGTATGCGGATGGCTTGAGTGGGGCAAACCCGCAAGCATCTCATCCGGCCATCACATTTGTCCGCATCGACTCTGACGGAGTGAAAATATTGGCTCATGCTTTCCCCGTCGAATTCAGGTAGATGATGATATTGTACGAGGTGCCCTTCCCGACCGCGGACTCCAACTCGAACACATCTGCGTTCTTCTTTATGTTAGGCAGACCCATGCCGGCACCGAATCCCATCTCCCGTATCTCATCGGTGGCGGTTGAGTAACCTTCCTGCATAGCCATCTCGATATCCTCGATACCCGGTCCTTTGTCATCTAACGTGATCCGGATTGCCTCGGGATTCAGCCTTAAAACCATCTCGCCTTTATCGGCGTACATCACAACGTTCATCTCGGCCTCGTATGCGGCGATGGCCGCACGCCGGATGATGGCTGAATCGATACCAATCTCCCGGAGGATTTCCTTGATGTCGATTGACACGGAGCCAGCCTTGCTAAAATTCCTTCCCTTGATTACAAAAGCATGTGAAAAATCGTTATGAGAAACCATTATACCATTCGACTCGTTATTGATTTCTTACTCCATATATCCCTCGGCTGTAAATGAGCCCGCACGCCTTGTACATAAAGAATCTCGTCGACAATATAAGAATGCCTCTCTTCTCAGCCAGTGAGATTCCTTCTTTATTGGGCTTCTTGCCGCGTACATAGACAATGGCCTTAGCTTCAATTATGTCGGCAGTCCGTATGGATTGAGTATTTGCCAATCCGGTCAACAAAACGATTCCCGACTCGCCGAATGCCAGTACATCGCTCATAAGATCCGATGCACCAACGCATTCGAATTCTTCATCCAGATGGCTCTCGCCAGAGATCACTTCCGCTTCCAAAATATCTACAAGCTCTCTCATTGTCATGTCAGTTCGCTTACCATCCTGTCCAAACCAGCAGTTTGACGAACCCTGCTTAGCCTTTAAAGTAAAACTATATAACTACATATCTTTTCAACAATGAAAAAGCAAGTACATTTTTTTAGGTGTGGCGCTTTCCCACAATCCGTTTCCACTACATAGACATTGACTTATGGACAAAACTGCCTTTTCTGTTTTCTGCGGTTGGCAAAAGCTGTGGAGGAATCCACCAGTACGCACTCCCAAGCGCCGCGTACAATTTGAACCCGATCGACGCCCGGTATAATTTGGCTAAGGGTTTCAGGGAGTTACGGCGATAAATGCCAATCGGCCATCGATTGGCCCAGATATTGCTTTCAATTAAGGTGAAAATAAGAAAGACCCAAAACGCAAAGTTTTGGATGTCAAGAAAGGAAGTAGTTATGAAAGAAGAAGATTTTAAAACGGTAAAGATTCAGGGTAGAAAGAAAAAGTATAGTTGTATTTGGCAATTATCCGGCGCCGTATCCCCACAGACATGCGAGTCTCATGCCGAGGACTGTGCGGGATGTCCGGTGTATACTGCCCTGACCAAAGTCGGCTCACATAAGCAACGAAAATTCTTTAGCAGGGATTTTTTCGACCAGTGTTTTGTTAAAGCTTGCGTGATTAAAGAACCACCTTGTCCGTTCGCTGGCACATGCATGGCCAACTGGTCGCGCACGAACCCCGCCGCGTCACGGGTGCTGACCATGATGGGTATCGGGAGCCTGTCTGTGGGTACCAATGCCTCTCTGATTCAGCAAGTAGCCCGCCGGAATGGCCTGTATGTCGATCTGTTAAGCCGACTGTTTGAGCTCCGCAACGTCGGAACAATTTCTACGAATGAAAAGCTCACCCCAGAGGATTTGGACATGTACACCGTGGAGGAGCAGTTTATGCTGGTAGCGTCGGCCTTGTTCCTCGACTGCGCTGATTCGCTTGATCTTGGAGCATTTGCCGAGTCGATGTTCGAGAAAGGGTTGCTGCCTCACGGGTTGTTGAACTCGGTTTCCAGAGAACGCACACAGGACGAGTTGTGGGATGCCTTCCGTGCCATACAGGGATTGGCCATGCTCGATATGATACCGGCCTTTGACACAAACGTGCTTGTGAAGCTGCACGATGACATCGCGACATCTCGCTACTCCTCTATGACCACGGCACATATGGCCCTTATCGTTCAGCGGAATCTCCAATTTCACACTTACAAGCCTGTTAATCTACCTAACGAGACTGTTGAGCGGGCGGTTACGCTTGTCAGCTTTGCCAAAGGGCTGCTCGGTAAATCGTACAATGGATTGTTGGTCACTCCCTCCGAGCTGGCGGCAGCTGTGGGTATTAGCCGCGTACTTAAAGCCATCCCAGAAGATGGAGCATTCCACGCAGCTCGAGTGCTTATAAACGAGATATTGCGCTTGGATGGTACAGGCACTCTGAACATGGCGAGTGCGCAACCTATACTTGCCGGAATTGCGGCCTCTGGCCTGGTTCCAACGCCCAGCGAGCACATGTTGATTTCAAAAGCGGTTTTGCATTCTTTCCAGGGGCAGTTCAAAAAGATGGGTGACATGCGTGCCAACCCCGCTTCGCTATTGGCTATCATAGGCGCGGACAATCTCATGCATAATACTGATCTGTACGAAGCTCTTACTTCCTCGGGAGTGCCAGAGGTGGAAGAGGAATTGGATCCGGCGCTTCTTGGTTGCGAGATTCCCTCTGACCTTTTCTACTATCGTGGACATTCTTGGGTCCGCTCCGAAAAAGACGATTCCATTCGCGTCGGGCTCGACGATCTGGCGGCCCATTTGATAGGCAAGGTTGATGCCATAGAGATGCCCAAACCGGGCGATAAACTGCGGCGGGGAAAACCGGCGCTGCGCTTGATCCGCGACGGTGCGGCGGTGAAAGTGTACTCGCCGATGGATGGAGAAGTGATGGTTATCAACCAGTCGGTCGTCGATACACCGAGAGTTCTTTCGACTCAACCATACAACGATGGTTGGTTGCTGACGATTCGTCCCCGGATATCGGAGGACAACCTCTCTGGGCTTATGTTCGGTAAGAATGCTCATGACTGGCAGAGAAACGAAGTGGTTCGGTTGGGTAAAATGTTTCAGGACAAGTTTGCAACCGCTGCGGATGGCGCTACGCTTGCCCGCGACGCTCTGGCCGGCATCCCCGGCGTTAGTTGGTCTAAAGTGCTGCACAAGTTTCTTAAAGGTTAGAGATTATGATGCAGTATCATTGAGATATTTAATTCTTCTCTAACTCGTCTTTTAGCATAATCTTGCAGTAATAGCACAGTTGCGCGGACTTTGCGTCAATGTTCGTCGTGTCGAGCGAGGCGGCCATTACGCAAGTGGGGTCATCACAGTGGGTAAGGCCAAAAGTATGGCCTAACTCATGAATGCCTTCCTTGAGAACGCGGCTGACAAAGACGCGACGATTGAGGGGGAAATCGTCTCCGGGACCGGGTGGCGGGCTGAGAAGTCGGTACGTCGATATCAATGCCGCCCGCCCGTTAAGCATCGCCTCGCCGAATACGTAACGCAAGATCGGTGTGAAGACGTCTAAGGTTGTAACTCCCAGAAGCCGGAAGGAAGTCTGATCGGAAGTAGCCAAGTGCTTGAGAATCCGGGTGGCATGATATTGCCCTCTATTTTCGTCTAAAAGTTCCACCGGCAGTTTCTCGGGGGCACCAACCCGGCACCGGAATGGGAATATTCGTGTGATTTCCGCGGCTAAGCCAGACATGAGTTCCTTGTCCGTGATATTCAGGGGTACAATTTTAATAAGGCGGGGAGTCATAACCGTTGACTCCCGCTTGCTGCTCTCAGGACAGCCCATATTTTTTGATTTTGGCGTATAATGTTCCCCTATCAATCTTCAGCGCCTGAGCTGTCTGGCTTATGTTCCACTCGTACTGCTTGAGCTTTCTGACAATGTAGTCTCTCTCTTGGGAATCGAGAGACTCATCGATCGGCTCTCCGCTAGGTTCCTGCAGCATGAGGGGTAGGTCCTCCGGCATAATCCATTTTTGTTTGCCTACTACAAGCGCTCGCTCGATGGCATTTTTTAACTCGCGGACATTGCCGGGCCAGTCATAGGTGACCAGATAGTGCATAGCTTCAGGGGAAATCAAACTGGTCTTTTTGTTCAAATGCACGCGCAAAACCTCCATGAAATGTTTAGCCAGAATCGGAATGTCATCCCTACGTTCCCGCAAAGGCGGTATACAAATCTGCACGACATTTAATCGGTAATAGAGATCCTGTCGGAAGTTTCCCTCTTTTATGGCATCCTCCAGGTCACGGTTGGTGGCTGCGAGTACCCTGAAATCCACATCCTCATCCCTAAGTCCACCGACTCTCCGGAATTTTCGCTCCTGAAGCACCCTGAGCAGATCGATCTGCATCTTTGGGCTTGCGTTTCCTATCTCATCTAAAAAGAATGTTCCTCCGGAGGCGATCTCCAACAGACCTCTTTTGGACGTAGTGGCTCCTGTGAAGGCTCCCTTTTCATACCCAAACAGCTCGCTCTCCAAGAGGGATTCTGTGAAAGCACCAAAATTGATGCCCACGAACAGCCCTTTTGACCTGGGACTCTTTTCGTGGATTGTGCGTGCCAGTACCTCCTTGCCGGTTCCACTCTCACCCGATATTAGCACTACCGAGTCTGTGGAGGCCACGTCCTCGACGAGTTCGAACAACTTCAGCATGGCTGACGACTGGCCGATAATCGGTCCGTAACTGCCGCATACTCTTATCTGATGCTTGAGTAGTTTATGCTCGCGCCGCATGAGTTCGTTCCTAAAAATTTGCTTGACGAGTGTCCCTATCTTCAGCGGGTCGAACGGCTTGACCACGTAGTCAATGGCGCCGAGCTTCATTGCTTGGACAGCAGAATCGACAGAGCCATAGGCGGTCATCATAACCACGGTAGTGTCGGGATCGTTTTCCTTTACTCGCTTCAGCATCTCCAGACCGTCTATACCGGGCATCTTGACGTCCACCATCAGCAAATCGAACGACTGCGCCTTCAATATCTCCAACGCCGACTCGCCGCTCTCGGCTGCCTCCACCCGGTATCCATCGCGCCTTAGCAAATCTCCCAGCGAGATACGGATGGAAAGCTCGTCGTCCACAACAAGTATTCTGAATTTTTTCTGCATCGCTACCTCTTTAGTCAGCTATCCGGGGTTTAACGGCAAGGCCATCATCCTGACTTAATGGGCAGGCTAATGGTAAAGACGGTACCCTCGCCCTCTTTACTATCTACCTTTAAGATTCCGCCATGCTTGCTTACTATAGCATAGCTTACACTCAGACCGAGACCAGTTCCCTTTCCAACAGATTTGGTCGTAAAGAACGGTTCGAATATCATTTCAAGATGGTCTTCCTTAATACCGCAGCCCGTATCCTCAATTGAGATCAGCACCTTTCCATTTTTCTCCGAGGTAGAAATTGACAGTATGCCACCCTCGGGCATGGCTTCGCAGGCGTTAAGAGAAAGATTGACAAATACCTGCTGCAATTGATTGGCATCTCCATTTACTTTGGACAGACCCTCGGCGAATTTCTCCTTGATGGTTATATCCTTGAACTCTTTCTGGTTGCGCAGAAGTTTTAACCATTGCTGAATCATCTCGTTTACATCTAAGGGCTTCATCTCCAAGGAGGACTCACGGGCAAAATTCAGCAATCCCATGACGATTTCACGCATTCGGGAGGTCTCGTTGTACATGATTTCGAGATATTCCTTTCCCTTATCGCTGAGACCTTTCTCGCTCTTCAGCAGGTGTTCGAAGGTCAGTAATCCGGTCAGCGGGTTGTTGATCTCATGGGCGATACCCGCCGCCATTCGGCCTATTGATGCCATTTTCTTGCTCTCCCCAATCTGTCGACGAGTTATCTGCTCAAGAGTCTCCTCTCTTTGTGCCACGGCGTCGGCCATTTGATCAATCGCCAAGCAGAGCATGCCCATTTCGCCGGGAGGCCGTATATTTACCCTGGCCGATAGGTCGCCTACCACAATCTTGCCGGACATCTTAATGATCCGCCCGATGGGACGTAGGATGGTTCTGGTCGCAAGTGCCAGCAGTACTAAGCTGATTATGGTCATGAAAATTATCACGCCAAGAAAGATCCGCGCCGCGAGTCTCCGGTTGTGGAGGAACGCCTCTTCTCTTACGCCGACACCCAAAATTCCAATGACCTTATCTTCGGGGTTACGAATCGGCGCATAGGCGGTGATGTACCAGTCATCGACCACAAAGGCTCGGTCGGCCCATGCTTTCTGCATTTTCAGCACCTTTTCATAAACTACAGTGCTCACCCGCGTACCAACGGCCCGCGAGCCATCCTTCCCCGTTAAGCTGGTGGAAACACGGATATTTCCTTGGAAAATCGTAGCGGCTCCGATATCCATACCTTGGTAGCTCTCATCCTGGTACAGATCCTCTTTGATTTCATCGACAATCTCGCAACTCTGGTTCAGGAGTTTTGCTCCATACAGGAATCCTACAATTTTCCCCTCTTTTTGCAGGTCCACTATGGGAACCGCCGCTCCGATGACCATTCCATCGCGGTGTATACTCTTTTCTCCGGACTGGTCGGCCTTGGCAAGCTTTATCTCAGGAGACGCCCTACGCAGCATATCGGCAGATTTTCTTTCCAACTCCTCATACGTTACGATCGCCGTGCCCCGGATACATTTTTTCTCCCTCAGAGCCCGGGCCACTATCGGGTTATGGGAAATATTGTCCCCCATCTGTCCCGGATTATGTTCGCGGTAGATAACCTTGCCATTCGTATCCAACAGGGAGAGCATGTCTAACTCTCCCACTTGCCAGATGCTCCGCAGGAGTCTGTGCAAATCTTCCCTATCCCAGCTTTCAAGCGGAACGGGGACACTTCGGCGCATTGAGGTTGCCCGAAGCAGGAGACAAATATCGTCTGTGTGTTCTTTAAATATCTTGCAGGCGGAGTTGAGGTCCATGCACACTCGAGTTTGCACTTCCTCAATGATGATCCCACTGACGCTGAACATGGTAATCAGAAACAGCACGACATTGCTCACCAGGATGATCGCAATGAAGCCTATGCTCAGTCGGAACCATATTGTCCTTTTCCAATTCACAACAACACACTACCATATAATAGAACTGTCCTCAACAATAATTTCCGAAATGTGGGCGGTTCCCTTTCGACGGATTTTCAACTCGCGGCGGCGAGTTCTGAGACTGCGCCAAAAGATGGAAATATTTACGCTCTGTCATCTCCGCGAAAACAAAGATCCAGCCTTCATTGCGCTCACAATATGTCTGGATTCCAGTTTTCACGGGAATGACGCGATTTTTGTTGCGACCTTTTCTCATCTGCCCCAGCGTTCGAATCGTTTCTGAAACCTTTTTGAGAATTCATATAGCATGTTTTCCTGACCCGACAAATAAAGTCTTTTCACGCAGCAATCTTGGGCAGGACCAACGCAGAGGCCAATGTGATTTACGCCGGCGCTGCACAAACAACCTCATTTTACCATAACCGCATCCTTGTTGCATACATCTCGACAGATGCCGCACTTGATGCACAGATCAGTATTTATCTTGTGGATCTTTTTCTTTTCGCCCTCAATGGCGTTCTGCGGGCAATTTCTTGCACACAGCATACAACCGGTGCACTTCTCAGGGTCGATGTAATAGGTGATAAGGTCCTTGCATAACCCGGCCGGACACTTCTTATCCCGGACGTGGGCTTCGTACTCATCTCGGAAGTATCTAAGTGTGCTCAGTACAGGATTGGGCGCTGATCCACCCAAGGCACAGAGCGAACAGCTTGCAACCATATTACAGGTTTGTTCCAGCAGCTCAAGGACTCCCTCTTGGGCCTGGCCGCTGCAGATATCATTAAGCATTTTGTTGATTTGCATCAGTCCCTCTCGGCACGGCAGGCATTTGCCGCATGACTCGCCAACGAGGAATTCGATAAAGTATCGAGCAATGTCCACCATGCAGTCGTCCTCGTCCATTACTATCATGCCGCCTGAGCCCATCATTGAGCCTACTCTGGTAAGTTGGTCGAAATCAACCGGCAGATCGAGCAGGTTTTCCGGAATCACTCCGCCCGAAGGCCCGCCGGTCTGCACCGCCTTGAACTTTTTGCCGTTGGGAATCCCGCCGCCGATGTCGAAGATAATCTCCCGCAGGGTTATCCCCATGGCTACTTCTACCAACCCGGTGTTCTGGACCTTGCCCACCAGGGAGAAAACTTTGGTGCCTTTGCTGCCGCCCCAGGGATTGTCGGCAACGTCGCCGGTGCCGATGGAGGTAAACCACTTGGCGCCGCGCAGAATAATCAAAGGCACGTTGGCATAGGTCTCTACATTGTTAAGGCTGGTGGGTCGGTCCCACAGGCCGTGTTCTACGGTGTGAATGTACTTAGCGCGCGGCTCGCCAACTCTACCTTCCATGGAAGCCATCAAGGCCGTGGACTCGCCGCACACGAAGGCGCCGGCTCCACAATGGATGGTGACATCGAAATCGAAGCCCCGGTCGAAGATATTCTTGCCCAGAAGGCCGTACTCGCGCGCGTCGGCGATAGCTCTTTCCAGACGCTTGAGGGCAAGGGGGTACTCATGGCGGATGTAGATATATCCATTGCTGGATCCGATGGCATAGGCGGCAATGATCATGCCCTCCAGCACAGAGTGAGGATCCCCCTCGATGATACTGCGGTCCATATATGCGCCAGGATCGCCTTCGTCCGCGTTGCAGACGACGTATTTAGGTTCTCCGGGTGTCTCACGGCATGTTTTCCACTTGATACCGGTAGGGAAGCCCCCGCCTCCGCGCCCGCGAAGTCCAGAAGCAATCATCTCCCGGACAACCTCCTCGGGTTTCATTTCGGCAAGCGCCTTGGCCAAGGCTTTGTAACCACCCCTGGCGATATACTCCTCAATCACCTCCGGGTCAATTAGGCCGCGGTTGCGAAGTGCGAGAAGGCGCTGCTTTTTAAAGAAACCGATATCGCTCATCTTAGGTACGACAGACTCTTCGGCTGGCGGCGTGTACATTAGCTCCTTAACCGGCCGGCCCTTGAGCATGTGCTCTTCGACAAGGTGAGGAATGTCTTTCTCTTTGAGACGCTGATAGAAGATTTCGTCCGGCTTGACTACCATGACTGGCCCCTGGGCACAGAAGCCATTGCATCCGGTCATGACCACGGTCACCTCGTCGGTGAGATTGTGCTTGGCCAGCTCACGCTCCAGGGCGTCCTTGATCTTGTAAGAACCGCTTGAGACGCAGCCGGTTCCGGCGCAGAGCATAAGATGCATGCGGTAACCGTCCGACTCCTTGTCAACAGATGACTTTCCCTCTACGTTATTGATTGGCATTGTACTCATAATGTCTGCTCGCTTCCTATTGCCAGGGCATAATCTTTGACGACGTTTCCCTTCATAACATGCTCGTCGAAAATTTTAGCTACCTTCTTTTTATCAAGCTCCACGTATTTTACAGGGGCTTGCTCGACTACCTCGACAGTCATCATTGGCTCGCGACTGCAGAAACCCGCACAGCCAGAGGTGGTGACGATGATGTCGCTGGCATCTACCTCCTCCACGCAGCGCATGACCTCGGCCATTATTTTCCGTGCGCCGGCCGCGATCCCGCAGGTGCCCATGTGCACCGTGATCTTGACCCGCCCTGCCCCATCTCTCAGGGACATAGTTTTCTTTTTTTGCTCCATGATCTTGTCGAGATCTTCAATTTTCAATTTGGCCATCTATTGCCTCCATAAAAGATGTTATCATGCTTGCTCAGCTTTTCGTTTCTTATTCAGGATTCTATTCACTTTTACCGAAGAGGTGTTGCCATATACTTCTCCGTCAATGGTCACCACTGGAGCCAATCCGCAGCATCCCACGCAGCGCACGGACTCGAGACTGAAGAGAAGATCCTCTGTTGTTCCTCCCTCCTCCACGCCAAGATCCCGCTTTATGTTCTCGAGAATCCGGGTTCCTCCCTTGACATGACAGGCCGTGCCGGTGCACACGCAGATGGTGTGCTTGCCCCTGGGCTTGAGTGTGAAGCCTTTGTAGAACGTGGCGATGTGGAAGATGCGGTTCAGGGGTACATCCAGCTCTTCGGCGAGCGTTCTGGCAATATGCATTGGGATGTGGCGGTAGCGCTCCTGAACATCCTGGAGTATCTCAATCAGATTGCTTTTATCACGTTTCCATCGGGTCAATATGTTGTCAAGTATGTTATCCGGTTTGGCTATCTGCGTTTCCATTAAACTTTCTCCTTTTCCTTTTGGTGGTTTCCTTTCATGCTACCTTCTTCAGCTTTGCCAGCAGGAACTCGCCTACCATTTCATCAATAAGATTTTCCCGCCAAGGCGCATTCTTCTCTAATTCATGGATGTTCTTCTGTCTAACGTCCCCGCCATTTATTTTCTCCTTGATCCGTCCAATCTCCTGCTCTATCCACTTTCTTGCTCTTTCCCCGTACAGGAGGTTCACCAGCCCTGACGGTAGATCGAGGGGTTTTATCATGAACAGCCACCCGCTGACGTATGGCGACTGGTTCAACAGCCCCGGCTGTTCCAGCAGCCTTTCGTTTGTTGCGATAACCTGTCCTGATACCGGTGCCAGGAAGCTAATCCGCCCAGTATCAAGGCGGATATCACAGACTGGCGTACCCTCGAAAACGGTCTCGCCAGGACTCGGCAGCCGCACACCCCGGACGGAGCCTATTAGCCACTGCCCAAAGTCGTCCAGGCCCACGCGAACATCGCCGTCGCGTTCTACGCGAACCCAGGCATGGTTTCTGTGATAGTGCATCCCTTGGGGAAAACGGAAACCTTCAATCAAGTGCGAATCATCGGCGGGAAGACTCCAGTCTGGTTCGGCCGAGTCCTCCATCATCTGCTGAAAAGAGCAATTAGCGCAGTTGAACCCGTTGAGACACAACTTGTAGGAAATTTCCCCTGTCAACATGTAGCGGCATTTGCGTGCCGAGGCGGGCAGTTTCTTGAAAAACTCTTCGAACTCGGCGCGTCGCTTCTCGACCTCCTCCCAATTTGGGGATGGGGAAGCATGCGGTTGAACCAGCACCGGCCCGTCGACCAGTGCCTGATGCAGGGAACAGCGCTCGCACTCGTAATTAAGCGTGCAGAGCCTGTATGAGATAACGCCCGCGTCAACCCACACACACTGTCTGGCCGAGGTGGGCGTCAATTCCGTTTTATTCGCTTGTTTCCCAGACATGACTTACCTCCTGAGCTTCCTAGCTCGATTTGGCTCCCGAAAAAAACATATCGGTGAGCCGGTTCCAGCTCTCCTTATCGAGAGTTCTGGAAAAGTTTTGCAGCAACTCGCCGCCGTCGGACAATGCAGCGCTTTCGCACTCAGTCAAGACGCTGAACAGGGAGTCCGACTCGTCTTGAGTCCACTGGCTGGCTTTGTCCGGACCGATGAGACTACTCGCATCCTTGTAAGAATTCGCCGGCTCCATCGTATAGAGCCAACCCCGGTCGTAGCAGTCCTCATTGATAAGTGAGGGATTATCCTCTAAGGCGGGATTGATGTGGATTATCCTGCCCGATATAGGGAAGAGCATGGTGGCACGGTGCCCATTGCTGGATGCATTCAGGGCTGGGTCTCCGCGGTGTACCAAATCGCCCGGCATAGCTCTGAGCGCTATCTTGGTAATGCCTCCAATGATTTTCTGGGCGAAATCGTCCAGTCCCACGCGTGCGTGTTCTTTCGAGATCTTTGCCCAAGTGTGGCCTTGGTAATAATTGCGGTCTTCTATCAGAGTGAAATGGCTAACTTGCTTGGGCCGCTGGCGCAGACCGGGCGCCAAAGCTAAGACCGGATGCGTCCCCAACTCGTCGAATAGACGTTGATCCACCTCGCAGGTGGCGCAATCGAAATTGTTGGGGCATACCTTGTAGGAAATCAATCCCATGCGAGAGTACCGGCAGAGCCGCTGGCTTTCCCCAAGCTCCTTCTTCCACCGCTCCTTTGTCACCGTCTCCATCTGCATGGCTCCCGTCGGGCACACATAAGTACAGGCGCCGCAGCCGATGCAGGCTTCAGGATGTATATAGAAGGGCGTTCCGACCACCCGAGTGCCGCCGCGGCCCTCGAAGCCGATAGCGGATGCGCCTACAATCTCGTCGCATACGCGGACACACAATCCGCACAGCACGCAGCTGCTCGGCTCGTCGATGGTTTTGAAACGTGACTTGGTAACGCCCAGCGAGGCCGCTATCTCCTGTACCTTCTTCACCTCAGGACACCTGGCCAGGAGAAGCTCGGCCATCAGCGCACGGTTACGGAGCACTTCATCGGTGTTAGTGCGAATCTCAAGACCTTCACTAGCGGGGAAATTGCAAGAGGTCACTAACTTGGTACGCTTGCCGCGTTTCACCTCCACGATGCACATGCGGCAAACGCCATAGGGCTCCAACCCGTCCATTTGACACAAGGTAGGAACATCGATACCCATATCCCGTATGGGCTTCAGGATTGGCTCCCGATCCTCTGCTTTTACTTCATGTCCGTTGATTTTTATGGTTACCAGTGGCATATTTTTCTCCTCTTTTCTTTATCTTTCGTTTGCATCTACAGTAGAGATAAGCAATTTACGTGCCAATGCCCCGAAAGAGGAATAAAGGCTTGCAAACAAAGCAAAAACAGCCTCATCGGGTGACCCTATGGTTGGACCGAAGCGTTGAAAATCACTACGGTAATGGACCGTGCTATGGGCTTTTGTCTGATTGTAACTGCATGAAAACGTTGGAGATACTATTAATTGCCGAATATTTCTACGGCACTGTCGCGATATTCACACATTCGCTTGATCCGGACCGGATGGTCCTGCCGAGAATCAAGGATAAAGATTTGAGCGACATTCAGAACAAAGCCTAGTTGATTTCAAATCGGTCTGAGCCAGGCTATTGGAGGGGTACATTACACAGTTGCGGTCCAAGCAGTGAGTAAGACCCAGCATATGCCCCGCCTCGTGGATGGCCTCTTTCTCCACTCGTGACAGGAGTATCATCGTGTCGTTTGGGCGCCCATAAAATTCCTCGCTTAACCGGAAGGTGGAAATTACTGCGCTGCGTCCACAAAGCCTGGCCTGCCCGAAGATGAAGGTCAACACAGGAATAGTAATATCGACATTAGTGATACCGAGAATCCACTGGTCGGGTCGCGGAAACCTGCTTTCCAACCATTCCAGTATTTTCAGGGAGTTGTATTGATCACGTGTGTCATCCAGGGCGAAATCGGGACGCGGCTCGGGGGAGAGAATATCGCAGTTTAGCTCGAAGCAGGACCGGACTGCAGAACAAGCTCTCTCCTCCGCATCGTCAGGAGTATTTCCAAGTGAAACGATGCAGAGCTTGACCGGAGGTTCGCACATCGGCATCATTGGCTAGGCTCTGTCAGTGTCGGCGCTTGGGCTTGGATAGGTTGTAATTTTTGATCTTGTTGTACAGCGTGGCTCTGTCGATTTTAAGCAAGCGGGCGGAGCGGGTAACATTCCAGCCAGTCATATCCAGCACTCTCAGTATGTGCTTTTTCTCCGCCTCCCTCAGGCTCATCTCTGCTTTCTCTTCGGGGAGGAACTCCTGACCGCCGCCGAAAGGCATATCCCGCAGTTGAACCAACGGCTCTTTGCCCACTACTATAGCCCTCTCAATGGCATTCTTCAGCTCGCGAATGTTGCCGGGCCATTTGTATCTCGAGAATATCTCGATCACCTTTGGGGAGAATCCTTCCTTCTTTTTGTTCATCTTCATGCAAAACTTCTTCAGGAAGTATTCGGCCAGAAGGAGAACGTCATCTCCTCTTTCCCTCAGCGGAGGCAGGTGAATTCCGACGACGTTAAGACGGAAGTAGAGGTCTTCGCGGAAGGTGCCCTCCTCAATGTTTTTCTTCAGATTCTTGTTCGTAGCGGCGATCACCCTCACGTCTGTGTGTATCTTGCGATTGCCGCCCAGCCGGTAGCAAGCCTTTTCCTCCAGCACCCGCAACAGGTCAACCTGCACCTTGGGGCTCATGTCGCCTACCTCGTCCAGAAACAGTGTGCCGCCGTCGGTGAGTTCGAACCTTCCCATACGTGCATGGTCTGCTCCAGTGAAGGCACCTTTATCATGTCCGAACAGCTCGCTCTCCACCATAGTATCGGGCAATGCGCCGATGGAGACTCCTATGAAAGGTTTATAGCGGCGCTCGCTGTTGCGATGGATGGCTTGGGCGATCAACTCCTTGCCGGTTCCACTCTCGCCGGTAACAAGTACCGTCGCATCGCTAGCGGCCACTGAGCCGACCATCTCCAGTACCTTCTGTATGGGCTTGCTGTTACCGATGATCTCGTCGAACTCGTAGATGGCATCAATCTTCTCGCGCAACATGATGTTTTCATCTGCAAGATTCTGCTTCTCGACGATCTTCTGCAGTTTCAAGGCCAGCATGTCGGGATCAATCGGTTTGATCAGGTAGTCGTAGGCGCCGACCCTCATCGCCTCAACCGCTGTCTCAACCGTGGCATATGCTGTAAAGATGATAACCGGAATGTCCGGTTTCGCTTTCAGTACCTTGTGGAGTACTTCGATTCCGTCAATGCGGGGCATTTTTAGATCCACGAGCAGAATACTCCACTCCTCGCGATCCAGGAGATCCAGCGCCTCCTTACCGCCTTCTACCGGTACGACTTCGTAGCCAAATTTCTTAAGCCACACCGAGAGAGATTCGCGGACAATCTTCTCGTCGTCCACCACCATGATCCGCACTGCTGATTTCATTGGACACCCCCGCTATTGTCCTCCTTTTTCTGTTTATTCTCATGCCCCAGAAAGATACTGAATGTAGTACCCTTTTCTTTGGAACTCATTACGCGGATGTCGCCCCCGTGGCGTTTGATGATTCCGTATGACACGGCCAGGCCAAGTCCGACCCCTTTCCCCTTTTCCTTGGTCGTGAAGAATGGGGTGAACAGTTTGCCGATGTTATTCTCGGCTATCCCGCAGCCCGTATCCTCTATGTCTATCCGCACTGGCATGGGGTCTTTGGCCAGCCTCTCCTTGTCGTCAACCTGCGCGGCGTGGATGGTCAGCCGGCCTCCCTGGGGCATGGACTGGATTGCGTTGAGAATAAGATTGAAAAAGACCTGCTTCAACTGGTCCATGTCCGCCTGGATCTGAGGAAGTTCTGGGTCAATATGCTTGATCACTTTGATGTCCTGCAGATTTGCCTTGTGACCTAATATGCTGAAGGTCTCGTCTAAAATGTTGCCGAGATTCACAGGTGCAAGCATCGGATAGGATTGGCGGGAGAAATCCAGCAGGCTCTTGATGATTCTGGAACATCGGGTGAGCTCATGTTTGGAGTCGGTGAGAAATTTCAAAGCCTGCTTTCTGTCGAACTGGTCGTTTTCGAGATCCTTTGCAAGCGTGTGCAGATAAACCATGATGCCGCTGATGGGGTTATTAATCTCATGGGCTACGCCGGCCGCGATCTGGCCGAGGGAGACCATCTTCTCGCTCTGGATCAGCTGCTCCTGCAGCTGCTTAAGCTCGTTATAGGCCTGTTGCAGCTCCTTGCGCTTGTGCCGTTCTGCCTCAGCCATCGCCGCCTCGGCAATCAGTTTCTTCGTCGGCCTGAGATCGCGGGCTACCAGCACGATTCCGGACACATCACCGGAATCGTTTTTCAAAGAGGAACTCCTCAGCGAGATGGGTATCGGTTTCCCTTCCTTGGGCAACATGAAGCCCTCGATATTGGCCATGACCTCATTGAGTAGGTTTTTGTCTATCATGTCTTTCGGGGGCAACTCGGTCTTTTTGTCCTGCGAGGTACTCAGGATCTTTTGAACCGGGTAATCGAGGATCTCCTCCTCGCTGTAGTGCAGTAAGGATAGGGTTGCCTGATTTACCTTAGTGACTATCCCATCCGGGTTGACCAGAATCACCGCATCAGCCATAACGCTGATCATCTGGGCACAGATATTGTCTAGTAACTCTTTTTCATCGAACAAGGTCTAATTCATCCTCATCAATCCACTCGTTAAACCCGACGATGTCTACTGCCATCTTGCCCCTCAACTCTCCGATCGCCGGGCAGGTGCGTATCGTGTATACTATGGTTCACTACGCTTGTTTTCAGCGCTTGTTTTCTTTTAGGGTTTTTCTTCTACTTCACAGAAAGCCTTCATAAGGAAACTAGAGATATCGTCAATCTCTAACTCCTTATTGGATGCCTCCTTAAGGGTAGCCATGCAGATCGGACACATGGTGGCTACGCCTTGCCCGTTGGCATTCTTTAACTGCCGCACTCTCTTCTCGCCGATTTTATGGGATATTTTGGGGAAGAGCGATTCTATGGGGCCTCCACAGCAATGGGTCAGCTTCCCGTTGTCCTCCGGCTCTTTTACCGTGTAACCTGCCCGCCTTAGCAGCTGTCTTGGCTCCTCAATTACGTCTTCATAACGTGCATACACGCAGGAGTCGTGGACCGTGATTTCCTTTTCGATGCTGTGGAGCGGCTGAAGACCGTTGCTGGCAGCCAGAACCTCCAAGTAGCTTTTGACCTCAATGTCGTAGCCATCGATAACGGTTGGGTACACAGAGCGCAACATATTTGTGGTATGGGGATCAATGGTGATCACGGAGCGGACACCGTTCTCCTTCAGCAGGTTATAGACTCGCTGGGCTTGCATACGAAAAGTGTCGTCCGCGCCCAAGTCGTATGCGAGAGTGCCGGCGTAAAGCTCTTTCTTGTACAGGTAGCCGAACTCCACTCCCGCCTGCTTCAACAATATGGCAATGTTGCGGATGATCTGCCTGTAGCTCTTCACATTAGCCCTTGAAGGTATGGAGATGAATGCTGACACATTGAACATCCTGTTGAAAAACCTGCCCACACCAACGAACTTGCCGAGAAAAGAATCCTCTATGAGCCCCATATTCCTCACCGCGGCAATCATGTAGGGCAACAGTTGATACATCGAACCGGTATAAATTATTTTCTCGCCGCCTTCGGGTATGTCAAGATTCTTGGCCCACTCGATAGACCTCTTTTGAGAAATGGGAAATACAGTTTTCCTCTTTTTGAGGTTGTCCATCATGAGTCCGATTACGTTGCCGGTGGGAAGAGGCATAAGGTTTCTCCTTCGCTAAAGCTTGAATATCTCTTTACTGATATAGCTGCGTAAGAATCTCACGTTCTCTGCGATATGCACGTCGGCCGTGCAGTTCGCCTCGCATGTCTTACACAGCAAGCACTGGTATATGGTGTTCGTGTTCTCAAGCACCTTGTCCTCCAGGCCCAACAGGGCATATCTGAAGAGCTTGCGGGGAAGCAACTCGATCTCCATGGGACACACAGCGCTGCAGACCCCACAATTCATGCAAGCTGTGGCATTAAACTCCACTGACGAAGTTACCTTTTTTACAAAATCCGGATTTACCTTCGCTATTTCTGTCATCCCTCTACCTACTCTCCACCAGAATATACTGGTAGTAGTCATCTTCGTTCGGTTCCTGGCTTTCCTCGATGTAGCCGTACTTCCTGGCGGCCATGACCCAGTACATCACCTCGTGCACGGGAAAACCCATGGCTTCTGCGATTTCCGGAACGGTCTTAGGCCCTTTGCTTAAAACGGCCAACACCTTGTCCCGCATGAGCATCTCTTCTCTTATCACTTCTCGGAGATCTCGTACTTTGTCATTCATAGCTGGCCTCCATAGCGTCGATCATCGCCCGTACCTGTTGATCCGTGTAACCCTTGATATACAGGGCGCCTTTGGGGCAGACAGGCACGCAACATCCACACCCCTTGCACAGCGCTGTGTTGATCTCGGCAACCTCTTTCTCTCCAAAGCTGACCTTCTCGATTGCGGAGTACGGGCAGGCTTCGGTACATTTGTCGCACCAGATGCAAGCGTCTTTGTTTACCATGGCGATCAATGGTTCCAACTCCACGTAACCCTTTTTAAGCAGGGAGGCGCTCTTGGAGGTGGCGGCCAACGCCGAGGTAACGCTCTCAGCGGAGTTGCGGGGAGCCTGGGCTGCGCCGGCGATGAAGACCCCGTCAATGACTGTCTCCACCGGCCGCAACTTGGGATGAACCTCCTTGAAGAAGCCGTCCAGCGAAACCGGTAACTTGAGCACATCATTCAGAGCTTGGTTGGAACGAGGCTCCATGGCAACAACCAGAACTACCAAGTCACTTTCGATTTCGAGTTCTTCACCGCAGGTCAAGACATCTTTGACCTGAATTTGGAATCGCCCGTTGCTCTTTTCTACATGGGGAGGCGCTTCCTCTTCGAACTTGATGAACATCGCCCCCTTCTGGCGGGCTTCCTGATAGAGAAGCTCATACTTGCCATAAGTTCGAATGTCTCGGAAGAGATGAAACTGGTGCAGTTCTGATGATAAATCGCTCGAGACTAAGGACGCATGAATAGCAGCATTACAACAGTATCTTGAACAATATTCGTGCGCTTTTTCTCCGGATTGATCTCGGCTACCCACACAGTAAATATAGGTCACATCTTTCACGGGCTTGCCTTGATAGACTAATTCACCCTTGCAACTGTCAATTAGCTCCTTGTACTCGGGCAGCGTCAACACACCACTGGTGCCATACGCATACTCGCCCTCGGCTGGTTGATACAGGGTAAAGCCCGTAGTCACGATTATCGAGCCCACGTTTAGGGAAATCTGTTCGTTCTTAACCTTGATTTTCACGTCAAAATCACCCACGCTTCCAGATTTCTTTACCAGTTCAGCCTCGGTAAATATTTTGATATTTTTTCTGTTATTGATTTCCTCGCTTAGTTCCGCGACCAGTTCGTTTCCACGCCGATCGTGGGGGTACATCCTGTTAAATCCGCCAATCCAACCGCCAATGCGATCAGTCTTTTCGATCACGAAGGCACTGATACCCAAGTCGGAAAGCGCTAGAGCCGCGCGCAACCCGGAAATACCTGCCCCAACCACCAGCGTTTTAGAAACCGTATCAATCCTGGTCTTCTCCAGAGGCTGGGTTAAACGCGCTTTGGCGATGCCAGCCTTGACCATATAAATCGCCTTCTCGGTGGCCTGTTCGGGGAGATTTGTGTGAGCCCAGGAGCACTGCTCCCGCAGATTGACCTGAATGTACAGATAAGAATTTAGTTTCGCCCGCTCTGCCACACCACGGAAGGTAAACAGGTGAAGTGTCGGTGAGCACGAGGCTACCACCAGACCATCTAACTTATATTCATTGATATCATCTATCATTTCCTGCTGGGCTGCATCAGAGCAAGCAAACATGGTCGTCTTTGCTACTGTTACACCCTCTTCATTTTCTATTGCATCCCGAACTTTCTCAACTTCCACGTAATCAGAGATGTTGCCGCCGCAGTAGCAGATATAAACGCCTATTCTTCTCTCGCTCATGTCTTTACCCTTTCGACGTGGGCAGCGGCCAGCGCCGCGGCTGCTCCAGAATGAAGGATGGTATCGGGGATATCCATTACCGCTGAAGATGATCCTGCTACATAGACTCCTTCCACGCTCGTCTGGGCAGGGCTGTGATCTTCGTCCACTTCCTTAACGTAATGATGACTGTCCGCCTCGAGTTTGTCGCCGGACAAGAGGCTCAAGGCTTCCTGGTTGGGCAGCATTCCTACAGAGAGGACCACCATATCGTGCTCTGTATGCTCCACCTTTCCATCAGTACCATCGATTTTTTCATGGTGGATTATTATGTTCCCATTATCGACTTGCTCCATCTTAGCTACCTTGCCCTTGACAAAGTAAATACCCATTTGCTTGGCCTGCTGATAAAACTCTTCGAATCCCTTGCCGAAAGCCCGTATATCAATGAAATAGATGGTCACATCCGCCAGAGGCAAGGTACCCATGATCAGCTGGGCCTGCTTTATGGAGTACATGCAGCATACTCGAGAGCATAGCTCGTTGCCCACTTGGCAATCGCGCGAACCCGTACAGAGAACATAGGCTATGTTGTCGGGGATTTTCCCATCTGACGGCCTGAGGACAGTGTTATACGGCCGGGTCGGTGCGAGGAGCCGGTCCATCTGCATGGCTGTAATCACGTTTGGGAAACGGTCGAATCCGTATTGGACCTTGAGGTTTGCATCGAAGAGCTCGAAGCCAGTCGAGATCACTACCGATCCCACTTCCAGCTTTTGTTTCTCGTCTTGCATGCTCATATCGATAGCATCAGCCGGACAAGCGCTAATGCACTGGCCGCACCCCGAGCAACCACCGCAATCAAGGCATCTGTTGGCGCTGTAGCGGGCTTCGTCCTCAGTCAACGGCAGTTCCACCTCGCGGAAATCAAGCACCCGTTCCCCTGGAGGCAGCTTATTCCTCCCGACCAGAGAGAGCTTTTGGTACTCTTTCTGTCTTCTGAGCACCTCTTTCTGGTCGACCACGGGCAATGGTTGTTCGAGCGGCTTCCCGGGGAGTTGCTCCCCTCTCAGATAGCGCCCCATGTACTCGGCAGCGCGAGCTCCAGCGTTTATTGCCTCCACCACGGTTGCTGGCCCAGAGACCACGTCACCACCGGCGAATACGCCGGGTATGTTCGTCTCAAGCGTAGTCGAGTCGACCACCAGCGTATTCCAACGCGTTAGCTTCGGCTCATCATTTTCAATAAGAGTAGCTATATCCGGCCGCTGGCCAATTGCAATGATGGATAAGTCAATTTTCATACTGCTCTCGGAGCCTTCTACGGGTACAGGCCTTCTCCGGCCACTTCCATCCGAATCTCCAAGCTTCATATCGATAGATTCTACCTTAGTCAGTTTGCCTTTTTCTCCGATGAATCGTACCGGTGTCTTGAGATACTGAAGCTCGATATCCTCCTCAATCATATCCTCGATCTCATCCTCGAAGGCGGGCATTTCGGCCCGGCTCCGCCGATACTGGATAAAGACCTTCTTTGCCCCCAGACGGCGAGCCACTCTAGCAGAGTCGATGGCAACATTTCCACCCCCAACCACCATCACTGTCTTACCGCTGAGATCGACCTTGTCCCCTTTGTTTACGCTCTTGAGAAAATTGACGGCACCTATCACCCCTCTCAAATCCTCTCCATCAATCTTCATCTTTATGTCTTGTGTTGCTCCGATGGCTGCAAACACCGCATCGAATCCCTCTTCTTTGAGCCCGACAAGACTCTCCACATAATGGCCGGTCTTTATTTCTACGCCAAGAGCAGTTACGTTCTTGATGTCGCGATCCACTACGTTTCTGGGAAGCCGATACGATGGAATGGCTACCCTCAACATACCGCCTGGCTCTTTTTCGGCCTCGAAGATTGTTACCTGATAGCCGCTTTTGGCCAGATGGTATGCCGCAGTCAGCCCTGCAGGGCCGCTACCCACCACCGCCACCTTTTTGTCAAACTTTTCCTTAGGGGGACCATACTTGGGCTGAGGATACTTATCGTAGTAGTAGTCCGCAGCGAATCGCTTGAGCTTCCTTATTGGAACGGTACCTTCAAGTTCCCCTCGCGTGCATTCACTCTCGCACGGCGCTGGGCAAGTGCGCCCCAAGCTCCCCGGGATTGAAGTGACTTTCATAATATGATCCATTGCCTCTTCGAAAAGACCACTTCGAATGAGAGAAACATATCCATGAGGCTTCATACCGACCGGACATGCAAAACTGCATGGCGACGAGCCCTGCTTCTCTATAACTGCTTTCTTGGGGACGGCTTGGGGAAATGGAATGTATGCGGCCCGTCGGCCCACCAGATCAAAGTTGAACTGGTCCGGCACCGCAACCGTACAGGCAAACTCACACTTTTGGCAGCCGGTGCATTTGCCGAAATCTACATATGTGGATTTCTTGGTAAGGCTTATCCGGAAAGTGCCCTGCGGGGTTTTAAGAATGTCGTCCACTTCCGTGTAAGTCATGGTGGTCACCTGCGGATGATGAAAAGTAGAGGCCATCTTGGGGGTAGCAATGCAGCTGGCACAGTCCAGGGTGGGAAAAACCTTGCTCAACAGGATCATCTTGCCGCCAATGGTGGGCTCCTTCTCCACTAGGAGCACAGAGTAGCCCATGTCGCCGAGCGTGAGCGCAGATTCCATACCCGCGATTCCACCCCCCACAACGAGGATGTCATAGTCCATTTCGGTTTGCTCCCTGTACTGGTTCAAGCTTCTTGAGAGTTTCCAAGAAGTTGTTCATGTGTTTTACAAAAGGTTCAGCACACACAGAGCAGATCGCTGCCATCTTGACACGATCCGCCTTGATATTGTGCTCTTTCAACATTTTTTGCCCATCACCTACGATCTTTGCGGTCCTGTCTGTGCAGTCAGGGACGAACGGGCAGTCGGTCCCGTCGGCTGCGACAAACACCCCATCAAAGCCATGCTGGAGTGCGTACAGGATCCACTCCGGCTTGATGCTGCTGGAGCAGGGAAGCGGAATGGCAATGCAGGATGGCGGGTAGTGCATGTGCGAACTGCCCGCCATGTCGATCCCTATGTCGGAGATGAACACCGTCGAGAAAATGAGAATTCTCGGCTGCAACTGCTCCCTGGCAGCACCGCCGCCTTTCTCCATGGTCATTTTCCTCTCTTTACAAAGATGCGCCAGTAGCCGGCTTCCTCGACTGTACCGAGGTAATCGTGACCAATCTTCTTAGCCCAGCGGGGAATGTCTTTATTGGTGCTCTGATCCGCGGAGAGCACTTCCATCACCGCGCCTACAGGCACCGAGGTAATCGCCCGTTTTGCTTCCAATAGGGGACCCGGGCAGGGTGTACCTCTAGCATCTACTTTTTTATCCGGTGTAAGCTGATTGAGTTCTTCGGGAGTTGCCATTATATTTCCTCCATTTATTTTATTTTCTTTGCCGCTGATTAAAAAAACTGCGGTTGTGATTGCTGCTGCGGCCGGACGGCCACAATCTCACTCGGAATCGTTGGTTCAGCAGAACGTCAATACTGTGTCTGCAGCTTCCGCCTCGTCCACGAATGTTGCCACACCGCCGCATTCGACACCCTCAATCAGATCTTCTTCCTTGCAACCGACGATAGGAAAAGCCGCTGAGCAGGCCACGAGCTGGGCGCCACCCTCACGGACGTTATTTATGAACTCTGGAAGTGTCATTGACATGCCCTCAAGCTTGATCTTCTCGGCACCTCCCTTGCGGACGATATTCAATCCATTCATGGTGAAAAATAGCATCAATTCCATGTCCATAGCTTGAGCACCTGCGCCCAGCATGAACGGAGGGAACGCCTTATGAGGTTCGTCCGATCCACAAAAAACCACCATTTTCTTTGCCATCACTACTCTCCTTATTGATTTATTAACAAACTAGTAACTACCTATCTTTTATCCAATGCAATCACACTGGCCTTTTTGTCACAACAACAATCGACCAATATATGTTGTTATAGATACTTGTCAAGACAAAAATTGCAGAAATTTTCCTAAAAATCAGCTAAATCTCTTTTCACCTTATAATTTTTGGGGAAGCTCCTAATAAAATTAGGATTGCCATACCTTTTTTTTGCCGGATATTAATAATGAGAAGTATCCGTTTAGAAAAACACTTGGCTCTGGGCAATTACAGTTTTTGTCCAATCATCAGTCCCGTTCAGTTTACAAATGCCAAACTGAAGCTTAACATTGACATTGTGTCCATGGATCCACCAGTTCAAACCACCCAGAAATTCCTGACGTTTGCCTTGTTCGCCTTCATCTGGTGCATACCATTCAAATGCAACGAGGGGTTCTATTTTCTTGATGCGATATCCAAAATCACCCCACAAACCGAATCCCTCAGGATGTATGCCGCCAGGACCGAAATAATAGGCATTCAAGGTACCTATAATTCCGTTTCCCCATGGGGATATCGGCAAAGGCATCAAAGGCAAAGGCATAGTAAAGCTCATCGCCCTCATCACCGCCTACCCCGGGCTGGAGGTCAAAACTTAAACCGAATGATAGTACCTTCTTTTTGCCAAGGTATGTGCCTGCCCAGAAGTAACCAGGCTCTGGATCAAAGACATTGTAGTCAATGCGCCCAACAAAGCGTGGCATGTCGTCCTCGTTTGTTAATACGGTGGTGTCCGGTGGGATTACTTCCTTATTATACTCTATACCATCCACGATAGCGAGTCGAACATCTACTTGATTATCCAACAGTAGTCCTCTTACCATGACTCCCATATCCCTGTGACCATTGCTGCCCCGGACCTCTTTAGAAATGAGCCATGGAAATCAAGCACGTGCAGTTTTGCACCTGATTGTTGCATGTGTCTTGAAAATGGCAGTTTCAGCAAACCAGCATTGACCTTGTAATAATCATTAATGACATATTCCACCCACGCATCTGCAATCAGTGTGCGTGCACTCATGTCGCTGTTTTTGCCCATATTTCCGTTGAGGGTCCCAATAAAAAACTTGACATCCGGAGTAATCTGACCGCCAAACAGGAGTCAGACACGCTTCAAGTAAAAGTCAGTAACAATAGTAGGTTCTTTCTCCTCATGATCTATTGGCATATACAGCTATCCCTGTACAAACCCGTGGACATCAAGGAAAGCATCATCTTAAATGGCAATTTTTGCTGCTCTGGCATTTACCATGAAACAGACAAGACACACGATAGAGGCTACGGTTGAAATAAGCTTTCTTATCTTTATTTTCCTTTCAACTTTAAGATTTATCAATAAGACAAATATTCCCATTATAAAATTCATGACATGAGTGGTTATAATTCTCCATAATAGTGATTAGCTTCACTATCGGCTACATCCGTCCTTTCTTGGCGGTTTCACTCCACTGCCAGCCCCACGGTTCCACGGTCGTTCGAATGGATGAGTTTTTGGGAAAGGACACGGGGCAGAAGCTATCCGAAGTTGCAACTCACGAACGGCTATGGGTCACAAAACCTCGGCCAGGAAAATAGATCCCCGGGGCTAACATCTCTTTCTTCCCTCCTTTCCTCCAACTATTTCAATGTTCCTTGATCGATCTGCAGCTCATGAACATCCTTCACGATGCTTGTCATCTCTTCTATATCAAAAGCGCGGAGGGTCTCCGTGCGAACATTTCCCATAGAGCCTAGGGTGAAGCTCATAGCAGCAGCCACTTCATCATTGGGTGCTTCAAACACATGGACGATGTCGTATCTTCCAAAGGTCCAAAAAGTCTGCTTGATATGGACGCCTTTCTTTTTTGCCTTTTCCGAAAAGCTCTTTGCCCGCTTACAAGTATTCTTCAAGTTTCTTACACCCTCTTCGGTGAAGGATACCAAGGTAATATATCTCTGCATTATTTATCTCCTTTCAGTCGATCGTTATTATAGCATAGCAACACCCAGCCCGAACATTCATCCTGCCGCTAGGGTTCTTTTAATCCACAAAACATCTACATTTTCTTTGTCATCGTCTCTCCTTATTAATTAATTAGCAAACCGGTAATTACAATACTGTTATTGTCGATATACACTTTCCCATATATGACCCAGCCAACAATAACATATACTCCCTTCTATATTGCAGAGAACTTTCCTGTTCTTTCGTTCCACTTCACGAACAAATACCATAAAAGTATGATAACCAGAAATATAATAATTGCTGGTCCGTAGCCTATTTCACCAGAAAGAAAAACTTTCTGCTTCATACCTGGAGACAATGCCCTTAGGACGATGAATAGGCAGATGTTACCCACTCCGAGAAGGATACCACCTACCCGCATCGGCCATGTCTTTCTAAAAATCGTACTAAATAAATGTTTCATTCCTCTCTCTTCAAAGCTGGATTCAGCCATAAATAACCTCCTCGTTAGTCTTTGAAGCTTTCACATAGTATCCTTACTTAACACGACTAATATAGAATTTATACAATCCCTTTTCCTCAGCTGATTACAAAAAATCATGTCCCATTTTCTTGTACCATGCCGGTACATCGATTTTAGAACTAGTATCTGTGGCAAGCAACTCCAGCACCTGACCTGCGTCTATTTTCTTAATCCCCTTAGCAAGCTTAATGATAGGCATAGGGCATGAAAGCCCACAACAACCCAAAGTCTGATCAGCTTCGACTACCATAGCTTTACCTTCTTAGTATTCTTTGGTTTTTCTTCAAGTCGTTTACTTATCTCAAGCTTCACTGTGATTATAGCAACTTACGCTATCTATTATAAGTACAAAATATATCACTACTGTCCGGCCTTTTGTCCGCCTTAGGCGGATGCTATAATGATGTCATTC
>JAGGSN010000053.1 GCA_021159005.1 Candidatus Zixiibacteriota bacterium
CCTGTATTCGATGATGTAATGGGAACCCACCGCAAGCGGATGGGGCACCCGTGCAGATACTTGATTTCAAATCAACCGGACTTGGGGATGGCAACACATTCGGTTTCTGGCCAATGCTTATCGGTGGGTTCTTTCTCTATCTGTCATACTATGGCTGTGACCAGAGCCAGGCTCAAAGATTGCTAACGACAAAAACTCCCCAACAAGCGCAGCGGGCGATGTTTTTTAACGGTTTATTGCGTTTCCCTTTGGTTTTAACCTACTGCCTTTTTGGTTTATTGCTTATACCGTTTTTGCACAGCCACACCGAATTTGCGGCCAGCCTCAATAGCGACTCATCTGATTTTTTAGTGCCATATTTTCTTGTCAAATATTTCCCAAAAGGATTGCTTGGATTGGTCGTTGCCGGGATTTTTGCCGCTTCGATGTCGAGTATTGACAGCGCGCTAAATTCGCTTTCGGCGGCAACCTGGCGTGATTTTATCGAGCGGTATATCCCCTCAGCCAGAAAACTATCTTCCCGGCAGATGGTTCGTTATTCTCGAATACTAACCGTATTCTGGGGCGCAGTTGCTGCGGTTTTTGCCTTGCAGATGATTGGCGGACCTGAAACCGTTGTCGAGCTGGTAAATAAATTCGGCTCTGCTTTCTATGGCCCGATACTGGCAACGTTCTGGCTGGGAATCCTGACCCGCAAGGCATCACAGGCGGGAGTAATTATCGGCATCGTTTCGGGCGTAACATTGAATATCATTCTCTGGCATGGGTGCCCCATCCGCTTGCGGTGGGTTTCTTTAATGTAGAGAATACC
Source organism: Candidatus Zixiibacteriota bacterium (assembly GCA_021159005.1). Classification (NCBI taxonomy): domain Bacteria; kingdom Pseudomonadati; phylum Candidatus Zixiibacteriota; species Candidatus Zixiibacteriota bacterium. The sequence goes on from JAGGSN010000053.1 coordinate 812, forward strand.
TTTGCATAATAAACCATACTTCTATATAATTCCGGGACTGGCGTACATTTTCTTACGCCAGCCTAAAATTCATCCTCAAATCCCAAATCGAAATCATCTAAATCCTCAAGCTCCATCAACGCCTCCGGTACGAAATCGAGTATATCACCGGCAATCATGCCTCTTGTGCCCTGTATGTCGGATGCCAGATCGCCGGCTAAGCCGTGAACATAAGTTGCCAGTACAGCCGCATCGGCGGCGGTCATGCCCTGTGCCAAAAACCCGCCAATCAGACCGGTGAGTACATCGCCGGAACCGGCAGTAGCCATTCCCTCATTGCCGGAATCGTTGATATATATCCCGCCGGATGGTTCGGCGATTATCGAGGGCGCGCCTTTAAGAATTATAGTGAGATTGTATTCATTGGCAAATGATGACGCCAATTTCAGGCGATTACCGGCAATCTCATCCATAGTATAGCCGCTTAGACGGGAAAACTCGCCGGGATGCGGCGATATTACAAGCTGCCCTTTGTGCTGTTTTAATATATCAGGATTCTTTGCCAGGCAATTCAAGCCATCCGCATCGATAACCAACGGTTTTTCAATCTGGCTGGCTAACCTTTGTATAAGCTCAACCGTTTCATGATGCGTGCCTATTCCCGGGCCAATAGCGACCGCATCCGCCCAATCAATCTGCTGACGGATTTCACCCATCCCGCGAAGCGCTAAACAGCCGCGCTTTTTGACATCGGGTAAAGGCTTGGTCATAACCTCGGTAAGCTTGACCTCCATTACCGCATTCAAACTTGAGGGACACCCTAAAACTACCAGGCCAGTGCCGCACCTTAAAGCCGCCATCGATGCCATAAACGCCGCGCCGGTTAAACCTGTCGAACCTGCCATCATAAACAACTTGCCGTAATTGCCCTTATGAGCATCCGGTTTGCGCAACGGCAACAGCTTAACCGCATCACTGTCATCAATGAGATAGGTCTTGACATCCTCATCTAAGCCTTGAGGAAAACCGATATCGACAACCTCAAGCAGGCCGCAATACGATTTGCCGGGATACATCGCCTGCCCGATTTTAGGCAGACCGAAAGTAACAGTTAGATCGGCTTTAACAGTAGGCGATGACACTTTGCCCGTCTCGCTGTCAAGGCCGGAGGGCGTATCCACAGCTATAACCGGTATGCCGGTTTCGTTGATTTTATCGATAATGATATTATAAGGCGCTTTAATATCGCCGATGAAACCGGTGCCGAATATAGCATCCACAATAAGCAGAGAATCATCCGGTATATGAAACTCGTTCGGGTCAATGATTTCATGGATTGGGATATTAAGCTCCTCGGCTCGTTTTAGATTAACGGCGGCATTGCCTTTGGAAGCATCTTTTTTGCATAATAGGAATATCTCGACATGAGCGCCATCTTCAGCAAGATGGCGCGCTGCAACACAACCATCCCCGCCATTGTTGCCCTTGCCGACAACAACGGCAATTCTGTTATTTTCCACCTGGCCATAATACTCGATAATCATCTCGTATGTTAGCCGGCCGGCGTTTTCCATCAATTCGAGGCCGGGAATGCCCAGCCCATCAATCGCCTTGCGGTCGATTTCCTGTATTTGTTTTGGGGTACATATTTTCATAATGAACAAGTATTATAATTTAGCTATTGCATGTCAAGATTATTATTAAAACCGTCGGCTACCAAGCGGCGTTTGGCAGCATGAATGAAGGTCCTGCTTATTTATTGTTGACAAGCATATAATTTTAATATAGCATATTTTCATGCTCGGTAAGATTGAAATATTGATTATCAATGATGATAAACACACTACTGATTTGTTTTCCTCAATTCTAAAGCGAAATAGCTATTCTCCATCTTGTATTTATACCGGCCAGAAGGGATTTGAACTTGCAAATAATTATGATTACGGATTGATAATACTTGGCCTTACCATTCCTGATATAGACAGTCTTGAGCTTCTCAAACGCATCAAAGGCGCTCGTGTCTCAGCGCCGGTTATTGCTGTCGGCGGTTATAACGATGTCGACAGGGCATGCAAGGCAGTAAATCTTGGGGCTTATGGTTTTGTTTATAATACGTCGGAATCCGACCTGATATTGAACACCATTAAGAATGCGCTAAATCAGCATAAGCTCGAACAGGATTTACAAAAGATACAGCAGTCGCTATCGAATCAGTTTGATTTTATAGGAAGTTCCAAAGTTGTTGCGCAGTTTAGGGAGAAAATAAAACGGGTAGCGATGTCAGCCTCGCGCGTATTGATAATCGGCGAACCGGGTTCGGGGAAACATGCGGCGGCTAAGTATATTCACTATTGTTCGGATAGAGCGACAAAACCATTTATTGCGGTAAACTGTGCCTCTATTAATCCGGAGCGCAGCAATAGCTTTTTGTATCTCGAAAGCGAACTATTCGGGCATGAAAAAGATGCCTTTATCGGCGCCTCCGATAACCATCGGGGCAAATTTGAACGGGCTGACGGCGGCACCATATTTCTGAATGAAATCGGTGTTCTAAATGATGACTTGCAAGCAAAGCTCCTGCGAGCAATTGAAACCGGAGTGGTTCGGCATATAGGTTCAGATGAGGCGATTAAAACGGATGTTCGCATAATATCCGCTTCCCGGACTAATCTCGAACCTGAGGTAAAAGCCAGACGGTTTCGCGAGGATTTATATTTCAGGCTCAATGTAATCCCGGTTGATGTCCCGCCGCTTCGGTCTTATCCGGATGACATCCCAATCTTAACCCGTTATTTTCTCGACCAAGCTGGATATGTTCGCAAGCAAGTTGATAGTGAGGGAATGGAATATCTGAAGTCTTATCAATGGCCGGGTAATGTAAGGGAACTTAAGAATTGCATCGAAAAAGCTGCCGCCTCAGAACAAGATAATATTATGCATTCGCCGACTATAGAAAACATCCTGTCCGAAACTCATGATAAGCAAAGCCTTACGGTTGATATTGATGCCGTCAATACATCCGCTGAATATAAACGCTCAGAGTTGTATCGCCCCGATATTCCATTTCGCCGGCAGGTTGCCGATTTAGAAAAGCGTTTGCTGGCGGAAGTATATGAAGACTGCGATGGCAATATCACAAAAGCCGCCAAGATACTGAATACCGACCGCGGCAATCTCTCGAAAAAAATTAAAAAGCTGAGATTGAAAAAAAGATAATCGGCATTATCCATAACCAGCAAGAATATGATAACAGCTTGAGCGAGAAATTTTCTTCCGATAACGAGAACCGGCAGGTTGCCTTTTGCTGCGACTTGTCTAAGCTGTGATTTTGCTATTGTCATTCCAATAAAAGCAGGCCAAAATTATCAGACCTCGATTTTCAACTGTTGGGAGGAAGTAAAAAACTTTCTGACAGTCAATTCAAGAGCAATAACTGATGAGATAGATACGGAGCTTAAAATCATATAGCCAACAATTACCTGCAATAATACGGCTTTCAGTGGTTCGGCGCCGGCGAGAATCATGCCTGTCATAGCGCCGGGCAGGGCAACTATACCGGCTGTTTTCATAAAGTTTAATATCATAGTCATACCGGCAATAACTGCATCCTGCTGGAAGTTTTTGCTTGCTTCCCGCCAGGTTTTGCCAAGAGCTAAGGCGGTTTCAATCCTTAGGCGGTTGGTTTTAATGTCCGAGGCGATGCGGTTTATTGTTAAGGTAGAAGCATTCATTGAGTTGCTGATTATCATACCCGCTAAGGGAATTATAAAGCGAGCTTCAAAAGTAATAATTCGCAGTAATAACATAAGCCCCAGAGTGAGAAGAGACCCGATAGTAATTGAGATAAAAGCTGTATAAAATGAACTCGGCGTTTTTTTAATACGCCCCGATACCGTATGAGCGCCGACCGATATCATTATCATAATGACAGCGAATATCAACCAGATATTTTCAAGATTGAAAATAAATTCTAAAGCATAGCCAACAGCCACTAATTGAACAAAAGACCGTAATGTCCCAAAAATCATTTCCTTTTGGACTGGTATTTTCCACCAGCGGCTAACTGCAATCGCAATTGCCACTAAAACCAAAGATAAAATGACTTCAGTATATCCGGCTTCAATCATTTTAATCCCTTGTTTTTATAATGATGGCCTATTTCAGTTTGCGGATTGTTTATTACATCTTCGCACGTTCCCCATTCAGCCAGTTTGCCTTCATCCAATAAAAGAGCTTCGCCGCCCATTCTAAGCGCTTGTTGGGGGTCATGAGTAACCATAATAACGGCTAATCTTTTATTGAGGGCGATATTTTTAATTAAGTTTTCAATCGCCGCCGTATTAGCCGGATCGAGGGCTGACGTTGGCTCATCTAATAACATGACTACTGGTTCTATCGTTAGAATTCTGGCTAAAGATACGCGCTGTTTTTCGCCGATTGAAAGATTTTCAACGTTGGATGTTAACAGTTTATCATCGATACGTGTATGCGCAGCCAGTTCGCTAATATTTTCTTCTGTTAATTTTGGATTTGCATATTTAAGATTATCATAGATTGTCCCCTGAAAAAGGTAGGGAACTTGAAATAAATAGCCAATTTTCTGGCGCAGTGAGCAGGGCGGGTATTCCCGATAATCTTTGCCATCAAATATTATCTGTCCGCCAGTAGGCTCATCAAGGCGGTTGAGAAGACGCAGCAGTGATGATTTCCCCGACCCGGAGGCGCCGATTATATTGTATATCGTAGACTTTTTAAATTCAAAAGAGAAATTATCGATTATTGATTTCGGCTGATTTTGGATATTGATAGTCCTGCATAGATTATTTACTTTTAGTATTGGGCTGGCTGAATTCAAGATAATTATTACCTTTCGTTGAATATGCTTTAACTGATAAGATAAAAAGTATTTATTTATTTTCCAACAGGATTAATCACTATTTGAGTTTTTAGTGAATATAATACAATTTAGAAATTATTGATAATTTCGACTAATTATTCTTGACAAATACATATTAACCGCTATTTTATTTTGCCGATAAAGGAAATAATCCCCGGTAGCTCAGTTGGTAGAGTCCGCCAATGGCGGATTAACCACTATGCCGGATAAATAAAGATTCCCCGG
>JAGGSN010000054.1 GCA_021159005.1 Candidatus Zixiibacteriota bacterium
ACTGAAGTTTATCAATTTTCTTATTACAATCCAGAGACCTTTACGCTTTACTGGTTTAATAACGATAATCAAATATATAAAATTACTTCTGATAATATTAAACTTATTGATAATGGTACTGATGGAGTATTATTTCTTTATCAGAGAGATTATACCCCCAATATTCTATCAATCGATGATAACGCGAGAAAACTATATGATGACTGCTCAGAACAACCGTTACTGGATAAGTACTTAATATCAAGGGTCAATTTTGAAGATAATGGTTTAACCTTAGCTGAAAAACAGCAATTGTTGGAATTATGGTTCTATAGTTTATTTTTTGAATCTATCATGCCAACAAAACCCATTTTGGCTATTTTAGGAGAAGCAGGTTCTGGAAAATCAATGACAATAAGACAGATTGGGAAGCTTCTGTTTGGCGATTCCTTCAATGTAATGTGTCTGACAAACGATGCCAAAGATTTTGATTCAGCTGTATCTAACAATTACTTGGTAGCAATCGATAATGTTGATACGAGCACTAAATGGTTAAATGATAAACTTGCAGCCATTGCTACTGGGACAGTTTTGCAGAAGCGAAAATACTACACTACCAATGATCAGGAAACCATTTCAATAAGATGTTTCTTAGCACTTACATCTAACAATCCACACTTCCGCAGAGAAGATATTACTGATAGATTGTTGCTTTTACGAGTTGCGCGTATTGAAAAATTCGTAAGTGAGGGAGTATTATTAAAAGAGATTTCAAACAACCGCCAAGAAATTTTAACAGAGATAGCATTCATTCTTCAAGAGATCATTCAATGTTTGAAAGAAGAAAGCGACAAACGTTATGGTTCGAATTTTCGAATGGCTGATTTCGCTGATTTTGCTATTAAGATTGGCAAAGGATTATTTTCAGAAGAGACTATTCGCGATATATTCATTAAACTCAAAAAAGAGCAATCAATGTTTACTTTAGAAAATGACGAAATTGTTGAATTATTATATTTATGGATAGATAGAAATCCTGCAGGTCGCGAGATAACAAGTTCCCAATTATGCAGTGAGTTATCATCGATAGCTGAAAATATTAATATTCCATTTTTCTATAAAGATAAACCCCGATCTTTTGCACAGAGATTATCAAGGCTAAAACGTAATCTGCAGGAGTTATTTGTTATAAATGAAAGGAAAGCTGGTGGTAATAAGAAATTCTATTCATTTAAGAAAAGGTGATTGTATGCTGATAGATTATAGAAACAACATTTCACCCTTTTCACTACTTTTAACACCCCTTTTAACTCTCGTAAGTGGTTGTGAGGTAAACAATAATGCTCATAAAGTTAAAAGAGTTAAAAGTTTTTTTTAATTTGATGGAAAAAATATGAAGGTTGGGATTAATTATATTAAAAAGTGAGAAAAAACTTTAACCATTTTAACTATCGTTGTATAATTTATTGTGATACAATATGATAGCAGAATTATAAGGCGGTTAAAAGGGTGAAAACAGTTAAAGGTTATCGAGGTAATTATGAAATTAGCTGAGATGATGAAACAAAGGCAAAAAAGAATAGCGATTGAAAATCAAGAGAAACTTGAGTGTTTATCGGCATATCTAAAAAGGTCATTAGACAATGAAATAAATCGACAAATCTCTTTAATTTCTTTGCAAACACTCATGCCAAGACAGAAGGTCGAGAACTATTACAAGTCGATAATCATCGAGCATATTAGCCAGGGCAATCACTCTAAAAAAATGGCAGAAAGCTCATATCAATTCAGCTAAGATATTAAGCACTTTAAAAATAAGGAGGGGATAATTGACAACATCAACCCAAAAGATAGAAGCTAATCGTAAAAACGCTAAGAAATCCACCGGCCCCAAAAATACATCATTAGTTCGATTAAACGCCATAAAACATGGTCTATTGAGCAAAGATACTGTGATTCAAAGTGAAAGTAAAAAAGAACTTCAAGAACTTGGCAAAAGATTGAGAATGGAATTAGCTCCGCAAGGTGAGTTGGAGATTATACTTGTTGACCGAATAGTATCATCTATATGGCGTATGAAAAGAGCTATCAGGGTCGAGCGGGATTATATACAAGCAGAATTTAATGATTGCAAATATAATTACAATGATAACGAAAGAGAAGATATTGAAGCTTGGAATAATGTGGCAACCAAAGAACTTGGTAATACCAACACCTGGCTTAATTTAACCCGCTATGAGACTGCGATTGAACGACAGATATATAAAGCTCTACATGAGTTGATGAGAATACAGAGCGCGCACAAAGGTGATAAGCCACTGCTTCCGCTTGCTGTAGATGTTGATGTGTCTAAGGATTGATAATCTGGCTTTGTTTTGAAAAATTAGTAATAAAAATGTAGCTTTTTTAAATTAGGTTAATATTTGTTTAGTGTCTTGAGAATCAATGGTTTATCTGAATTTGTTGCAAAAATCGAGGTTAACTTTTGTTAATGATTTAGGTAATTATTTGAAGAATATTATTTTCAGGTAGGCAGATAAAGATGGGCAGATACTCTTGGTCAAATAGAAATACAGTAGAAGAATGTGAAGCTATTTCAATATCTTGGTTACGACAACATGATTATCTTTGCGGATTCAGATCAGGTGTAATTGAATGGCGATCAGCCGGCGGACACAAAACAAGTGTCGGGATTGAAGTATCAGTTGATAAAATTAATACTTATGGAAGCTTTTTGAAAATCAATTATGATATAACTAAAAAAACAACCGGAGAGATACAGAATTATAATTACAAGGTTGAAATCGTTTCCACTCCATGCAATTATGGCGGCGCAAGATACTGGTTTATCTGTCCGCTTACTACCGATGGCCGGTATTGCGGAAGAAGAATAGCTAAACTTCACTTGGCACCTGGCAGTAATTATTTCGGTTGTAGGCATTGCCATAATCTCACTTATACAAGCTGTAAAGAACATGATAAAAGAGTTGACGCGCTGATGAAATATCCCGATTTATTGAACCGATTTTCATCAGAAGGCAATGTCAAGGATACTCTGTTAGTATTGAAAGCTCAAGCTAAATTGCTGGGCATGTAATAAAATTACAATCTTTATGTGAAATAGTAAATTAGATCCTTGAGCACAAACAAATTTACAATCCCAAAACTATATTACTTTTCTAATGGAAAGCTATACAATAGTGATCTGTAAGTATGTCAGATTAATTCTCATTATTTCAAATAAATAAGGGCTGCCGATTGACAGCCCTATGATAATTGTAAACATCTTTTACTCTTACAACCTATCAGCCGGACTTAGCCTTCTATGGCTTATCTGCAAGCCCTCCTGATTGACTATCTGATTGATATATCGCTGAGTTGTACTCAGGCTTGAATGTCCAAGCAGTATCTGTATATGCTGAGCGGGCATTTCGTGTTTAGCTAAGAAAGTAGCGGCAGAATGCCTCAGTAAGTGAGGGGAGACCTTTACACCGATTTTCTGGCCAAGTCTTCTGACAGTTCGCTGGAAATTGCGGGTCGAAATAAGCATACCACCTTTTGTACAAAATAAAAACTGCGATTCTATTTCATTACGATATTTTAGATATTTAAGAATTTCCCGTTTAGTTTTATTTCCAAACGGTACTATTCTTTCTTTGTTTCCTTTACCCAAAATTTTAATAGTTTTAAATTGCATATTGAGATTAGCCAGTTCTATTGTAAGAAGTTCGCTAAGTCTGATAGCGGTATCCCATAATAAAGTTATCATTGCTTTATCTCTAACATTGAATAATCCTTTTACCGGAATAGTTGAAATAAGCTTAGAAACCTTGTTTTCATCGAGTACGGGTTTAATCCTTTTGGGTTCTCGTATTTTAATTAGTTTAGCCATTGGATTGTCATCAACAACATCCTCCCTTATTAAAAATGAATAAAATACTTTCATGGCTTTGATATAATGATTAACAGTATAGGGTGATAGCCCTTCATTTAATCTCTCTAAAACATATTCCTTCACCTTCTGTCTGTCAACCGACATTAAATCACCATGTCGCTCTTCAATGTCTGATAAAAGTCGTTTATATTCTGAAATTACTTTGTCGGCTAAATTTCGATAGCGACAATCACTGATAAATGCTTCTACCAAGTCTGATGTTCTCTGAAACCTCATTATGTTACCTCCCAACGAGTTAGGTTGTTGTTTGAGAGCATCAGCTTCCCAAGCTGGACGTCGTGGGTTCGACCCCCATCACCCGCTGTGTAGTTTTTACCTGATGAAAACGAATACAGAAGTTAGTTGTAACCTAAAATTAAAACCGCCCGGCGACACTTACCGGACGGTTTCAGCAGGAGGAATGGAAATATACCACCCAAGGATAATAAACTATTATATTATTATTTATATTCTGCCTACTCGTTTTGCGTTATATCGATAGGAATTGCTAAAAGCAAGAGCTGCCAATAGGGCTATTACAACCTCTCCAAAGATAAAATAAGCAGTTGAGAAAATACCGAATTCAATAACAGAGATAATTATTAATCCCGCAATACTTACCGCCATGAGAGATATACAAGCATATAGCGATGATTTCAATGGCAACAGGCTGATAATCCCCGCTAAAATGATGACTGCCGAAATTACAAGTATAAACATTGCCCCTCCGTGATATTTCACAATAAATTACTTAAAAATAAATTATCGCAAAATAAATACCGAAAACCCCGGGAAGTTGATTCTGTTTTGTAATATATTGTGTATTATATAGATAGACGAGAGACTTCGGTTTATTTCCGGTTTAATTTGACGATAGTGAATAAATAAACCTGAATTATTATAGGATTGAATCGAATATTATGGGATTAAGGCTATTTATTTGTTCATGCAAATAACGCTGCTAATATCCCCATGAGGCTTGACTCCTTATGCATATTCTATATTTTGCGTATTTATAATTTGAAACATGGACTTAAACATTCTCGTATGAGGAAATAAAGAATATCTTACAGGAGGAAATAAATTGGCAGAAGAAAGAGTTTGTCCTGTATGGATTGGCTACCTATTAGCCAGCCCGATAAGGCGACTTTTCCAGAATCCGAAAAATATCCTTGGCAATCACATTAAGCCCGGCATGACAGCGCTGGATATCGGCTGTGCTATGGGCTTTTTCAGCCTCTGGATGGCTAAAGCGGTTGGGCCTGATGGGCGGGTTATCGGCGTGGATCTTCAGGAAAAAATGGTCAATTCTCTGAAACGCCGCGCTGAGAAAGCCGGTTTATCCAAACGTATAGAACCGCGTGTCTGCAGTGATAAAAGCCTTGAAATCGCCGACCTTTCCGAACAGGTTGATTTGGCTTTGGCATTTTATGTGGTGCATGAGGTGCCGAGTGTTTCCGGGTTTATTGACGAGGTGTATAAATCGTTAAAGCCGGGCGGCAGGTTTTTTGTGGTAGAGCCTAACGGTCATATATCCGCCGATGATTACCGCGCCAATGAAGCCATGATGCAAAAAGCAGGCTTCACGATTGTCGACCATCCCAAGATTAAACGCAGTTATGCGACATTATTTGCCAAGAATTGATAACGTCATTCCAAACTTGATTGGGAATCCAGTCTCAGTGGTTGGTGTACGTCCTCGTGCGCCAACTTTGCCGATGTCGTCAGGCAATCCACCGAGGCGGACTGACGACGCATGAATTCAATTTCTTGTTACCATTCCCCCTGTGATATCCGCGGATCATGAATAATCGCCCAAACAAATGACGGGCCTTGAACAAGATTGTTGATTTTACCAGGACCTTTAATAGGAACCAATTTACAAGCTTTTCCAAAATCAGATTTTGGTATCTGCCGATTAATGTGGTTGGGTTTTAATGTATTACCTGAAATTGTATAAGTAAATTCTTTACCCCTTATGGTATGGAAATGTTTCCCTTCATAACACATGATTCTTCCCCATACTTCTTCAAGTAGACTTTTAGGCATTTTATTTCTCCTTAATTTAAATTTGTTAAAACCTTTCTATTTGACATACTTTTCAACCGCCGTTCAGTGGTTGGTGTACGTCTTCGTGCACCAACTTTTAATAATAGTCAAGACTACAAGTCCGCCTTGGGCGGATTTACTTACTGTGCTGTTATTCATGTTAAGTGCTTTCAAAATTTAAGGATAAAGTCGTTTACCCATTTTCCTCTATGATAATTGATAGCGATACGGTATTTTGAAAAATTGTGTTTTTCTACTTTAATGCCACAATTTGCAAAGCAACCTCGTAATGCATCTGAATAATCGTTTGATAGAATATTGTATATTTTTGAGATATTATTCTCCTTTATATAATCTTTCAATATCCCGCATAGATTATTATCTCTCCACCAACGTTTCAGACTTTTTCCCTCGATTTTATTTTTCATTGCAACATTGTAATCACGTAGTGATTCATTCCACTTAACTAAACCGAACAATGCTGAAACTATAATCAAATCCAGTTTCGGGTTTCCTTCTAATTGTTGCCATGCATTATCTGTAATCTTGGAATACAATTTTCCGCAATATCTTCTATATGCTGGCATATACAGGACATCATTATTGTTTTGCGGGCTATCCCCAACATCTAGATCATTTGGAAGGTTGAAGTTTTCAAGTAGTATTTTCCTTAAATTAATTAATTTACTTTTATCATCTAAATAATTTAGGATTGATTTATCATTATCATAATTATTATCTCCGCCTTCTTGTTTAGAACCACAACAAGGTATTAAAATTAATGATTTACACATTTTAGCCTCCAATTTTATTATCAAGAATTTACGCCTCCATTGCATTAATGTAATGTTCGAACACCTTGAAAAAACTCACATCATAAGGTCCTTCAATTCCATTAATTTGCCATAGGCCTGATTCTCTAATCTGACATCTGCGCGATGATCTCCCAAGCCAGTTTTTCGATGGTTTATCAGGATTTTTCCGATCACTCAATAGTACAATAATATTATTTTCTAAATATTTTCTATCGTTGCCGTTGTTAGATATATGTTTATTATTATCGCTTTCAGGGTCAACCCTAAGAACTAAGAATGGTAGATTTCTTATATATCTGCTATCTTTTTCTTCAATGTCTCTTTCTCCAAATCGTATTTCCGCATTCGCAGATGTACCAACACCCCATGTTGGGTAATCCAAACCATCTCTTTTGATCATGGTTTCACCGACTAATTTCCTGAAGACTGAGCCTCGATGATTTCCCCCCATATTATTATTGCCTTTATGCTGCTTTAATCGACCCCACAAAGTAGATTTGCCAATGCTTTTTTTTATGGCATGAGTTCCAACTCGGACAACTCTTAAGTTATCAGAATCAAAACGTTTTTCGTTTTCATCGAAGAAGAAGTAAATTCCACGTTTACATTTTTTCCAATAAGGCAACCGGCCATCGCAATTTGCTAATTTTATATCACTCCAATTTTCAAATCTAAGCTTTTTTGAACATATCTTTTTTATCTTTTCTAAATACTTATAAAATAGATTTAAGTCATCCATGGCATATCTTCTCCTTACATTACATTTAATGTGCGCTTTCATTTTCAAATAAATTCATTCAAAGTTAAAATCTCAACATCTCCCAATTGCCGATATGACCGTTTTGATGCATATGATTGCTTTGGCCACCCTTGCAGCTACCGCAGATTATTTTCCCACAGGACTCACATCTATAAAAAGGACTGGTTTCAAATGGGCTGCGACCGCATTCTGAGCATAATACGTTTTGTTTATCCATAACACCTCCTTTTTTTAATACAATCATCGGAATTATCGGCTTTTCCATTTTGTAATTTAATAAATAGCTTGTTATACATTATAGGCCTTACATAATTTGTTGTTATTTGGCTAACATATCACAAATTTTTGTGTTTCACTGTTTCATATTTTGTTGACAGGAAGAAGTAGTCAGTAGGGCAGGAGTCACCGACTCCTGCCTCTTTGAGCCACTCCTGAATATGACTGGTGTATGTCCTTGAGTACCTGTATTGTTATCAGATGAAAGGCGTATGCAATACGCCCCTACGCGAAAATATTTCAGTGGTTGGTGTACGTCCCCGTGCACTAACTTCCGGTGGTTGGTGTACGTCCTCGTGCGCCAACATTAGTTAACCGTAGGTCGGGTTCCGACCGGAGTGAGAAACCCGACAACTCTACCGCAATAAATAATATTAATCAATATCTTAATTGCATTCACCATCCATTAATAGTACATTGCTATCATGCTAAAAATAGCCAAAATAATACCCGGCTCGCCTGCCGATACTGGATCAATAAAACCCGGCGATATACTTCTTAAAATCAATGACCATGATGTAGCAGATATAATCGACTACCGCTATCATGAGGCCGATAATATCCTGTTGCTTCAGCTTATACGAAATAGCCGGAAATATAATGTCGAAATCATCAAAGAAATCGACCAGCATGCCGGAATGGAATTTCATCCCGATAAAATAATCCGATGTAAAAATAACTGCATATTTTGTTTCTGTCACAACAATCCCAAACAGCTCCGCCGTACACTGTATATAAAAGATGATGATTACCGCTATTCGTTCCTTCACGGAAGCTTTATTACTTTGACTAATCTCTCGGAACAAGATATCCAGCGGATAATCGACCTGAGGCTGTCGCCGCTGTATGTATCGGTCCAGGCAACCGATGATGCTGTTCGTCGTCTGCTTTTCGGGAAAAAGACTGTGCCGCCGGTCATGCCGATACTCAGGCGTTTTGCCGAAAATAATATTTCGTTTCACTGCCAGGTAGTAATTGTGCCCGGTTATAATGACGGCAAAATCCTTAATAAAACTGCCGCCGACTTAGCCGAATTAAAACCGTATGCCGCCTCGCTGGCGGTTGTGCCGGTAGGACTGACAAAGTTCTCAAACCCAATTCTTAAAACGGTAGGGCCAAAAATATCTGCCGGGCTAATAGGCGATGTTAATAGACTGCGCAAAAAATACGGCCATAAAAACAATCATTTCGCCTATGCCGCAGATGAGCTTTTTATCAACGCCGGTATTGACATTCCCTCCGAAAGCTACTATGATGAATTCCCCCAAATTGAGAATGGAGTCGGGATGGTAAGAGATTTTTTAAATACATTTAAACGAAAATTACCCTCGAAAGTAAAGGGCTGCTGGATAACCGGCAAATCAATGATAAAAATCTGGCGGGGATATATATTGCCCCGATACGGCTTTAAAATCAAACTTATACCGGTATCAAATACGCTTTTCGGCAAAAAGGTTTCCGTCTCAGGCTTATTGCCGGGCAAAGATATTGCTGATAAACTGCGTAAACTGAGATTGAAAAACGAACCTGTAATTATCCCGCCAAATTGCTTGAATGACGACGGGCTTTTAATCGATGACTTCACTATGGACGATATCGAATCGATAACCGGAGCGAAAGTTATTCAGGGCAGCTACAATTTTGGCGAAACCGTGAGAATGGTATCATGAGTATGGACAATATCGAAAGCGATAATATAATTTCAAACCGGCCGATTGTCGCCATAGTAGGCCGTCCCAATGTGGGCAAATCAACGCTGTTTAATCGTATGATAAAACAGCGCAAGGCTATAACTGATGACCGCCCCGGCATAACCCGCGACCGCGTTTACGGCGATTGTTTCTGGAATAAACGCGAATTTATATTAATCGACACGGGCGGTTTTATCCCCCGCAGTTCGGAGATGATTGCCTCGTTAGTAACTCAACAGATAACTTTAGCTATCGACCAATCCGATTTAGTGCTGTTTCTGCTTGATAATAAAGTCGGCGTTCAGACTGTCGATGAGGAAATCGCGGCTATCCTCAAACGCGGCGGGAAACGAGTAGTAGTAGCGGCTAATAAAACCGATTCATTAGAGCAAACTGCCGATACTGCCGAGTTCTATAAATTAGGCTTGGGCGATGTTTATCCTGTTTCGGCCTCAACCGGAATGCGAACCGGCGATCTTCTTGATGCCGTAGCCGCTAAGCTTCCCCCGCCAGTCGAGGAAAGCAAGGCTGAAGACGCTCTAAAAGTCGCCATTGTCGGCCGTCCGAATGTCGGCAAGTCGTCGCTTTACAACGCCATTCTCGGCGAGAAACAGCAGATTGTTACTGAGATACCCGGCACAACCCGCGATTCTGTCGATAGCCTTATTGAAATAAACGGCAAACGCTTCATGTTTATCGATACAGCCGGCCTTCGTCACAAAAGAAGATACCCTGATATCGTCGAGTATTTCTCATCCTTGAGAAGTTTAAGAGCAATTGAACGGTCGGATATTGTGCTGGTAATTGTCGATACCAAAAGGGGAATCACCAATGGCGATATTAAAGTTGCTGCTAATGCCGAATCAATGGGGCGCGGGATAATATTTATCGCCAATAAATGGGACCTGGTTAAGGGAACCGAACAGTTCACATTCAAACAGTCAATCTATGAAAAAACTCCCAGCCTGAAATATATCGATATAGTATTCACCAATGCGCTTAAAGGCATCGGTTTGGAAAAAGTCATCAAAAACATTATAGAGGTCGAGAAACAGTTCAATAAGCGGATTAGCACCTCCGAACTGAATACATTTTTGGAGAAAATAGTCAAGGAGAAGCATCCGCCGGCAAAGGCAGGTAAATTTATCAAATTTTATTATATAACTCAGGCTGAACGTAAACCGCCTACGTTTATAATATTTTGTAATTTCCCCAAATTCATTGAAGAACCATACCAGCGTTATATAACTAATAAACTTAGGCAGGAGTATGGTTTTAGAGGCGCACCGCTTTTAATATTTTTTAAGCCGCGGAAAAAAGAATGATAAGTTTGATAGCGATAGTCATATTATCATACATAGTTGGTTCATTTCCCACCGGTATAGTTTTTGGCAAGCTATTTAAGGGTATCAATGTTCGCCAGTATGGCTCGAAAAATATGGGCGCAACCAATGTCTTTCGCGTGCTCGGCGCCAAACTTGGAATATCTGTACTTCTGTTAGATATGCTGAAAGGGCTTATCGCCACTTTGATTATCAGCAGTATCAATTTGGGTGATTTATCCATAGCTGTTCACTGGCTTAAAATCATTGCCGGCTTCTCCGCAATATTCGGTCATATTTTTCCGGTCTGGATTAAATTCAAAGGCGGTAAAGGCATTGCAGCTGCCGCCGGAGTGTTCTTTGGGCTGATACCTATTGAGGCTGGTTTGGCGATTATGTTTTTTATAATTGTTGTATTTTTTACAAGATATGTATCTTTGGGCTCGATACTGGCATCGATTTTTATACCCTGCGCTTTAGTTGTTGAAAAAATATACCTTGGCGCTCCTATTCATGATTCATATATGATTCTGGCAATAATATTGGCGGTTACCGTATTGATTACACATCGGCAGAATATCAAACGGCTTTTAAGGGGAGAGGAGAATAAATTCGGTAAAAAGCTAAAGGCGTTTAATGTAGTTAATAATGAATAATTGAATGTTATTGATGGTGAAAAAAATAAGCAGGGCAGTCCGCCGCGGCGGACGACTCCTGCCTATTAGAGGCTGTTAATAGTGAGCATAAACGATGATTATATTGGAAACAGAATAGGCAGGTCTCGGAAAGACCTGCCCTACATAGCTACATAGCTGGTGCACGAGGACGTACGCCAGCCACAAATAATTGATAATGGAATTTTATAGATGGCGATAAGATGAGGGATGAATAAATTGAAAAAAATAACGGTATTCGGAGCAGGAAGCTGGGGGATTGCCATCGCAATCTTGATACATCAAAACGGCTATAAAGTTAGCCTCTGGGAGTTTTTCAAGGAAGACTGCGAAAAAATCCGAAAAAACAGAGAACAGCCGGATAAGCTCCCCGGTATAAAAATACCCGCTGAGATAGATATTACCAACGATCTGCAATCTGCTTTTGCCGATACAAACGGCGTCGTTTTAGCCGTACCGTCGCATGTGATGCGGGCAACTGTTCGTTCGGCAAAAGACTATATAAACGATCATATCGAGTTTATTGTCAGCCTTGCTAAGGGCATAGAAAACACCACATTAAACAGAATGTCTGAAGTATTACTTCAAGAACTGCCTGAAGCCTGCCATAACTGCATCGCCTCGCTTTCAGGTCCCTCGCATGCCGAGGAGGTGTCGCGTTTTATTCCCACGACAGTAGTCTCCGCCGCCAATGATATTAACATTGCCGAAAAAGTGCAGGCTGTTTTATCATGCCCTAAATTCAGAGTTTATACCTCGACCGACCTTATCGGTGTAGAGCTTGGCGGCTCTCTAAAAAACGTGGTGGCGATTGCCGCCGGTATGATCCATGGTCTTAAGCTTGGCGACAACACTATGGGCGCGCTTATCACGCGCGGGATGGCTGAGATGGTTCGCTTAGGCAGGAAAATGGGAGCTGACCCGATGACTTTCGCCGGCTTATCCGGTATCGGCGATTTGATTACTACCTGCATCAGCCGTCACTCGCGCAACCGTTATGTTGGCGAACAGCTTGGCAGAGGCTTCAAAATAGATGAGATTCTTAGCTCGATGAAAATGGTAGCGGAGGGCGTGAAGACGACGGAATCTGCTTACCAATTAGCTAAACAATATAATGTCGATATGCCGATTACGACAGAAGTGTACAATATAATATTCGATAATAAAGACCCGCGGATTGCTCTTGATGATCTAATGACACGCGCCCTCAAGCCGGAGATATGGTTGTAAATGCTCGTGGGCGGCATTCGCCACAGGCGGACTCGTCTGCCCCTTTTCGATTGATTCCTGTGTGTATGTCCAAACAAATATCATAAGACATCAGAAATAATACTTGAAATATATTCTATAAAGAATCATATTATATATGTAATCATATAATTATTAGAAAGGATAATAATCTTGGCAAAATTCGACTTTGAAAAAGCGATGAAGAAACTCGAAAATATCATCTATGACTTGGAATCCGGCAATCTGAGCTTGGATGAATCAATCAAAATGTTCGAGGAAGGGGTCGAATTATCAAAACAATGTCATAAAAAACTAACCGAGACAGAGGCAAAAGTCAAACAGCTGATAAAAACCGAAAGCGGCGAATTCGAACTCAATCTGTTTGCGGAAGAGGATGAATAGGTTTTGAAAAGATTCGGCATAATAGCTCATACCAAAAAACCCAATGTTGCGCGAACAGCTAAGGTCATTATCGAATGGCTGAAAAGCCATGACCTTGAATACTGTCTTTGTGATGAACTTGCTGAGGTTATTGATGAAAAGTATCATGTGAAGCCATTGTCTGAAATCTGGCAAAACATCGATTGCGCCTTATCGCTGGGCGGCGATGGCACCATGCTGTCATCGATAAGAGCAGTCGGCCATCAAGGTGTACCGGTTTTCGGTATAAATGTTGGCCGTCTCGGTTTTCTTACCGAAATACTTGCCCAGGATATTCCAATGGCGCTTGAGAGGTTGAAAAACGATGATTATGATATTGAAGAGCGGACGGTTCTGCAGCTATATATCGCAGATTGTGATGTCAATAAGCATTATGCTT
The DNA here is from genome assembly GCA_021159005.1 of Candidatus Zixiibacteriota bacterium. NCBI lineage: Bacteria > Pseudomonadati > Candidatus Zixiibacteriota > Candidatus Zixiibacteriota bacterium. The sequence continues at coordinate 13,551 of JAGGSN010000054.1, forward strand.
TAAACGATGTTGTTTTAGACCATGGCGAAAGCACGCATCTGATTAAGCTTGATTTATATTGCAAAGATCACAGCGGCAATAACCAGTTTGTATGTTCCTATAACTCTGATGGTTTGATAATCTCGACGCCTACCGGCTCCACAGCCTACAACCTTTCCGCTGGCGGGCCGGTTATACATCCTCATTTAGGGGCGATTATAGCTAACCCGATTTGCCCTCATTCGCTTGCTTTAAGGCCAATAATATTTAGCGATGACAGCGAATTAATTATCAAAATAGCTTACAACAATATAGATGCGCGTTTGACTATCGATGGTCAGATTAAATGCCAATTTAGCGTCGAATCTGAGATTGTGATAAAAAAGGCACCTCACAAAGTTAAGCTTATCAGAATAAAAGGCTTTTCATTTTTTGAGGTTCTGCGAACAAAACTTCACTGGGGAGCAAGGCCCCTGACATCTGATAATGCTTAAAACATTACGAATCAGCGACTATGCTTTAATAGATAATCTCATGATAGAGTTTAAGCCCGGCTTAAATATCTTTACCGGCTCAACCGGCGTGGGCAAGTCAATTATTTTTGGCGCTCTAAGTTTAGCGATGGGAGAAAGAACCTCAGATGAGGTCATTCGAACCGGCGCAAAATCTGCAACAGTTGAAGCGGAATTCTCGTATGATAAAATAAACAAACTGCCTTTTGAAATGGCAGGTGATTCTGAATCTCTGATAATTAGAAGGGAGATTAACAATCAGGGGCGAAGCCGCGCTTATATTAATAATCGACTGGCAACGCTTGTTAATCTTAAAGCTATTGGCTCAAACCTGATTGATATAATCGGCCAGCATCGGCAGAAAGGTCTGACAGATTCAGCCAGCCATCAGGATATTTTAGACCTGTACGCCGGCTTAAAAAATGAACTTGAGCAGTTGAGGAAATTATTTAATAAGCACAATAAGCTTAAATCAGAATATGAGAAACTGAAAATAAAACAGAAAGAATCAGAAGACGAAAAAGAACTATTGGAATTTCAGATAAAAGAAATTGAACAAGCCTCGCTTATAAAAAATGAGGAAGAACAGCTAAAAAAGGAAAAACAGCAATTGCTAAACGCCGAGGCGATAAAACTATCATGCCAGATAAGCGGCCGCAGCCTTTTTGATGAGGACGGCTCTGCTTTTGAACGTTTCAAGAATTCCGCTAAGGAGCTTGAACGAATCGCTAAATTCAGCAATCGGGCGGAAGTCATCAGAAACAAGCTTGATGAACTGTCGATTAATCTCGATGAAATTGGCATACAGCTGCGAGGCCTTGGCGACAGTTATGAATTTGACGAAGCAAAGCTTGATATTATCGAAGACCGGTTAGCTCTGATAAATAAACTCAAACGCAAGTATGGCAACACCATTGAAGAAATACTGCGTTTTGCCGATGATGCTGTCAATAAAGCGGCGGTATTTAGCAATGATAATCAGGAAATTAAAAAACTTGCTGATGAGTTAAAAACCTCTCAGCAACAGCTCTTTTATAAGGCGGCTGAAATTTCTCAAAAAAGAAAACAGGCCGCGCAAAAGCTGGAAAAGGAAGTAGTCAAGCATCTGACCGATATGGCTATGAAGGATGCAGCTTTCAAGGTAGATTTCTCTGTAAAAAATGATGTCGATGGTCCCTATATTGACGGTTCAACTAAGCTTGCCGGCAGTGAATCCGGTTATGATAATATCGAATTGTTAATATGCGCCAATCCCGGCGAACAGCTTAAACCGCTTTCAACTACAGCCTCAGGCGGCGAGTTATCGCGGATTTTATTGGCCATTTGTTCGGCTTTAGTCGATGCTTTCCCGAAAGAAACTCTTGTTTTCGATGAAATAGATACCGGTATATCCGGGGAGGTTGCGGTAAAAGTTGGCCGGAAACTTCAAAAACTGGCGGAAAACAGACAGGTAATCTGCATAACACACCTTCAACAGCTTGCCAGCAGGGGAGAGGAACACTTTAAAGTTTATAAGGGTAGAAGCAAGGGGCGGTATGTTACCCGCATAAAGAAACTAGAGGGCGACCAGCGTATAGCTGAGATAGCCCGCCTTCTGGCAGGCGAGAAAATCAGTGATATTGCCCTCGATGGAGCCGCAAAACTATTAGAAGAAGGACGCGGCTGAATGAGACTTATATTAATGGATAAAAACAGATGAAAAAAATATCGCCATTACCAAATATCATGTCAATTATCCGAGTATTTTTGGCTCCGTTTTTATTTTTCTCAATTAAGAATAGTAATATTATGCTAATCGTCATTATTGCGGCAATAGCGATTCTAACCGATATTTTGGATGGGTTCTTAGCCCGCAAGCTTGATTCAATCACCGAAAAAGGAAAGATACTCGATCCTCTGGCAGATAAGATATGCATTGCCGCCGCCGCCATAGCCGCCGCTTTGTATGGCGACTTGCCGCTAATGCTCTTGGTTGTTATTATAGCTCGCGACTTGGTCATAACTGTTGGCGGGCTTTCTATAATAAAAACAAAACATGAGATACCCGTATCGAATTTCTGGGGCAAAATAACTGTTATAGTACTTTCAGCGGCATTAATTATATATGTTTTCAAGTTTAATCAATTTTACATGGTTGCGTTTTGGGCTGTTATTATATTTGTAATTGCATCATTGATAAGTTATTTTTTTACCGGTTTAAAGTTCATTTCAAATAACAAATTGAATAATATTTCCTGCTGAGTGTATGTATATAAAGAGAGAAAAATAGGTATGGTTATTTTAAAATCATTTAACTGTTCTAATAAGGAGGACAAATGATAAGATGTAAGTATTTAATTGCCGTAATACTGATTATGCTATTAGCGGTGCCATCAATTGCTAAAAAGGTTAAAACTGCCAGCAATAAAGACAATATCCTTACTGACCTTAGATACCATTATACGATGGATATTCTTAAAAACTGGAAGATTAAAACATTTAAGGAAAAAGAAGAAAAACCTGAAGTTTTAAGGGCTTTATTGATACAAAAGAATTATCGAGTTAACAAGGAAGCTAAAAATTTAGATGCCGATTTTACCAGGCCGGAAATCCAAATTTTTGCCCGTAAGGATAATATCACCATAGAAGAATTTGCAGAGCTTTTAAAAACCGATGTCAAGGCGCATAATTCGAAAGATGAGATAATTAACCAGCTTAATCTTTTGCTGTCAGGAGAATACATTGATATGCAAACCATAGAGTTTGGCGGCGAGAAAGCAGCTCAGATGTTTTTCAAGCGGCGCTGGGAACGAATACTACAAGGTGATCCCGAAGACCCAAGATACAGACACTCTGGCGGCAGAATTGTCAGGGATGTTATCGATGTTCAGGAAATTTATATTCTTAATCATAATGGGAATTTAATTGTAATACAGGCATGTTCCGAATTTGAATTCTATGATACTCTTAAAAACGAAATTTTCAATATCGTCTCATCAATAGAGTTTAAAGAAGCAGTATCGTTAGAAACGGATAATAAATAACGATTCCTTATAGTTTATTTAAGTCGGGGCTGGAAAACCCCGACCATCAAGTGGTTATATTGATAACCACAGCTTGATAGCCCCGACTTTCCAGTCGGGGTTGATACTATGCCGGATTTTTCAAAAAACATATTAGGCAAGCAAATCAGTTTCGATAACACATTGAGGCCTCAAGTCCCTGTTTGACTTTGGCAATAATCGTTTTGATTTTAAATGGTTTGTTTAGAACATCAAAAATATTTGTTTGCTGAATCCATGTATTGTCCATTTCAAGTCTTAAGCCGGACATGAGAATTATCGGTATATTGGGGTATATAATATCAAATTTTTTAGCTAAAGCTAAGCCATCCTCAGTTGGAAGGCCGTAATCGATAATTGCTAAATCGATAGTTATATTTTTAAGTATATCTAAAGCTTCCTCGCTGCATGATGCGGTATAAGAGATATAATTCTGGGTATTCATTATTCCTATGATAACATCCCTGACAGTTTCCTCGTCCTCAACAATAATTATTGTATTTTTCTCGTTTATGTTCATACTATTATTAACATCGGGCAATTTACACACATCAATATACCTTGATTTTAATTCCCCTTCCCGTTATTTAGTTGAATCTGGTATTAATCTATTAACTTAATGAGATACAGCTGCTTTTCAGATAGGGCCAACTAATATTGAAATCAATAACAACAATTATTCATTACTATTTCAGTTGTCAAACATTATCAGTAGTTTTACCGCTAATTTAACAAGAAAGTGATTGTTTTTATTTTGTCAAGTAATTTATAACAAGTTATCAACATATTTTAAAGTCCTTTAATTTATAATGAGTTTGATGAAATTATTTCGTTCTTTTTAGCTTCAATAAAAAACATGTCGCTAAAAATATGCTGTTGGGTAGGGGTAGCCAACAGCCTATAAAACTTTTTGGGGCAACTCCGTTCATTAAATATCTTGACATTAGCTGTAATAAGTATCAGTTTTAATAAACTGTGAAACAGGATTGAGGCAGTATTTTTTATGGTTAATATAAAGACAAGCGAATAGCAAATATGAATGTCTCCCTCGGCGCTAAATATATTATAGCCACTACATTATTCTTCGCTCTTATGAACACAGGTGTTAAATTCATTCCCTATATACCAGCTTCCGAGATTGTTATGTTTCGAGCGCTGGTTACACTAATTGTCGTTTATATTTTAATCCGTCGAGAGGGCTTAAACCCCTGGGGCAACAATAAGCGTCTGCTCATAATGAGGGGATTGACAGGCACTGTTGCTCTGCTGACATATTTCTATATTCTTCAAAATATGCCATTAGCCAGCGCCGTAACAATATTGAATTTATCGCCAATATTTACAATAATTATCGCCGGAATAATGCTTCGCGAACCGGCTCGACCGATTCAATGGCTATTTTTCTTTGTTTCTTTTATCGGCGTTCTTATGATTAAAGGCTTTGATCATCGAGTATCGGGATTTGACCTTATAATAGGCATCACAGCCGCTGCTTTCTCGGGACTGGCTTATAATTTCATACGCAAGCTCAAAGACTATGACCATCCCCTGATAGTGGTTTTTTATTTCCCGATGGTAACAATTCCAATTGTCTCGATATATGCAATCCCACGCTGGGTTATGCCGAATTTTGTTGAGTTTCTGATATTAATCGGCATAGGAATATCCACTACGGCGGCGCAGTATTGTATGACCAAAGCGTACCATCTCGAAAGGGCATCCAACATCAGTAATTTCAATTACTTAGGCATTATCTACGCCTTGTTTATTGGCTTTTTTATTTTTAACGAATCAATCGGTATTTTAGGAATTTTAGGGATAGCACTGATTGTTTTCGGCGTAATCATGGGCTCGAGATATGGTCAGGTATCTGATAGATAGGTTTTGCGGGAATAAATATCAGTAATAATTGTATTAATATCAAGATGCTTTTTAAATATAATAATTTGAAACTCAATTGTCAGCAAGGAGCTGAATATATTTTTTATGATTGTAGTTGGCATATGTCTTCTACTGCTAGCTGGCGCACGAGGACGTACACCAGCCACATATATCAGGATGCTGTATTTGTATAATATTTTTATATTTTATTTTATCAGCAAGGAAGATGAATCTTTTCTGTTAAAAGTTCTTGCATAGGCTGACAAGTTTAATTAAATTAGTCAGGTTTTATAACATGGGGGAAGAGGTGATAATAGTTAAATGGTTTTGGGGTGGGTTTGAAAACACCCTGCAAGTAAGGCGATTGGATAATTAGGAGGATAAATTGATGAGAAAATTATTTTGCATAGCTATTGCGCTGCTAATTTCAACAGGCATTGCTTTCGCTCAGAATGATGAGCAGACAACTTATGATTTTGGTTTCAGGGGATTAAGCAATATCTCTGATTTGGATGCATTCTATGATTTCAACTCATCCGGTTTTGGCGCCAAATCAAAAGCGATGGGCGGTGTTCATCTCGCTTTCGGTAATGATGGCTTCAGTTCTTTTCTAAATCCTGCAACAATGATATATACAAATAAATCATTGATGTCTCTGGACGTTGTCAATTCTCGCGATAAAATCGCCGGCAATTCTTTTATGGGCAATTGCGATATCGACGGTGAACATACAAGATTAATTCAGGCGGGCGCAGTTGCGCCATTTACCTATCTCGATAGAGATTGGTGGTTTGGCGGCAGCTATCGAACCGTCTATGACCTCCATTATAATTTGATCACACCAGATTATAATTTTATTACACTTAAAAATAATGACGACACTTTAGATATTGAGAGCAACGTTAATGCAGAACAAAACAGAGGAATTGACGCTATTAATGTGGCCATTGCTGCCAATCCTCACCCAAATGTAGCAATGGGACTAAATATGAATGTTTTCATAAGAGGCTACAGAGAAAATAGATGGCTTAATTTCGCAGCAGATGATTATAGTCAGGCTGATTCTACCGATTCAAGCATAAGTCACCAATGGGATAAATCGACTTTTTCGGGTATTAATTTCGATTTAGGCATATTATTAGATTTTGATATGGTCAAAGCCGGTATAACTGTATCTACTCCATTTACATTAAACCAGAGCGTGCTGTTTTTAGAGCAGCCAACTGACGACAATGGTATTGTTGGTTTTGGATTATACAATCGCTTAGAAGCAAAACATAAATTCCCGATGACATTCGCCGGCGGATTGGCTTACATGCCTATGGAAAATTTAACGGTAGCCGCTGATTTTGAACATAAGCCATTTTCAAAAATCACCATTGATGTTGATCTTGAATCCGATTTATGGACAGATATTGATAATTATAGTCCCATGTGGGAAGATTTGACTCAGATGAGATTTGGCGTCGAGTATTTAATGGATGCCGGTTTCGCTCAAGTACCCTTAAGAGCAGGTGTTCAAAACCTTCCCGGATTGACCAAATCCTACTCCAGAATCGTTGATTATACGGAAAATTATATAGATTCTCTATATGTAAATCATGACATTACCGTACAAGACTCCATAACATTTGGCGACCAGCTAAATACTTACCTGATATCATTTGGTACCGGCCTAAAATTCGAGAAAATCTGGTTTGATATTGCCTATCAGTTTGGTTCATCCGAGTATGACCCGGTAGAAATTGAAACTTATTACAATTCAGATTCTTACAATAGCCCTTTCGGACCATTAAGTGATCCTAATGGTACTCTTAACAATACAGTTTATTTAAATCCAACTAAGTTGGAGTATTCACGTCTCTATTTTTCGGTAGGAATGCTTTTCTAAGCTAATTTGATAAATATTAGATATTTTGAAAGGGCTGTTTCGGCAGCCCTTTTTTTATGTGGGTTGCATCCGCCTAAGGCGGACCCCTCAGATACTTTGCAGCACGTAGGGGCGTAACCGCCAATGGCGGACGCTCCTACGCGAAGCCTTTACAAATTAATGACTTATACATGTGCTGTCTGAAGTTGCTTCCGACAGAAATAGTAGGGCAGAAGTCCCCGACTTCTGCCTATTAAATGGCAGGTCTTGGGAAGACCTGCCCTGCTTGCTAACTGCATATCATCGCCTATTGGTGCACGAGGACGTACACCAACCACGTTAATGCCAGCACATGGTTTCCGGTACACTTTTCTGCTATTATATTATGTGCTGTCGGTTTATATGTGCTGTCGGAAGTTACTTCCGACAGCTGGCATAAAAAGCACAGGTTATCTTGGTAGGCTGTTTCTGCTATTTCAACAACACCATCCGCTTAGACTCAGCCATATCGCCAGCCTGCAAATGATAAAAGTACATCCCGCTGGATAAGTTCGAGGCGTCAAATGGAACGGTATGCTGTCCTGCTTGTCTATCCCCATCAATAAGCGTCCGAATTTCCCTGCCAAGCAAGTCGTAGACTTTGAGCGTTACGAATTGCGGATGCTCGATAGCGAATGAGATTGTGGTTGTCGGGTTGAATGGGTTGGGGTAGTTTTGGGATAAAGTAAAGCTGTAAGGTAAAACAATATTTCTATCAGAAATATCTAAATGTTCTTCACAGCCAATTCCAAAAGCTCCAATATTAACAGTGCTATCGGGATTGCCCAGCGAATCACATCTGGCTTCAACACATGGCGAGTTTTCAGTCAGCCAGTAGGATTGGAATAGTAGCAAAATATTTCACCACCATATCTAGGTTGAAGAAAAGCATTAGTACCGATTCCATTCTGTATAGTAAATCCCTGAAGTACTGAAGTCGAATCCTCCTCATTTAAGAAACAAACAACACTCCTAGTATCTGCAACACCCAACACCAAAGTATCAGCATCAATAATAGTATTCTGAATATGCATCGTATCGCCATCTAACATAAACTCGCTTGTGAGAAAAATACCTTTGCCATAGAAGTGTTAATTCGCTCAAAGTAATGTCCCTCTGCTACCAGCACCGTATTGCCATCTGAACTGGCGTTAATGGCCGCTTGAATAGTGTCGTAATCTGCCGGCACATTGATAATTGTCGCTGAAACCGGCAGATAAGCCAGCACAACGAATACAACCGCTAAAACCATCAATTGTTTTGATTGAGCAAACATTATATCTCCCAAAGGCTATGGAAAAAGTTACATTAAGGCTTTCCTAATCTATTTATATCATTATAACATATTGGAATCAGTTGTCAATATATTAGCAGGGCAGGTCTCCCCGAGACCTGCCTATTTTGGGATATCCTATAAAAACATATAAGCTTATTTCAAACTATTAGCTAATGTCCTTAAATAGTCAGGAGTCTGAGACTCCTGACCTACAACTAAGGCGGATGCCAGCACAGGAAGGGTGATATATACCGCCGTGAGTAGGGACGTCCGCCATTGGCGGATGTCCCTACGAGTTTAGATAACAATATTTCCCCCGCAAATAGCAGTTGACATCAACTTAACCGACCTATATAATAAAACCTTAAATCAGAATAACGGTTATAATTTCCGTCATTCTGACGATTAGATTTTTTATACAACAATGTTGATTACCGTACCGTATGTAAATCTTAAAACGATATGGCAGCAAGAGGTACAAAATGAAAAGCAAGCCCCCAAAACACTATCCCTTTGATGAGATTGAACCTAAATGGCAGAAAATCTGGAGCGAAAAAGGTCTATATACGACCAATCTCGATGATACTGAGAAGAAATTATATACTCTTGTGATGTTTCCCTATCCATCAGGCGAAAAGATGCATATCGGACACTGGTACAATTATGGGCCAACCGATACCTGGGCGCGTCTGAAAAAGATGCAGGGCTATAATGTGTTTTTTCCTATCGGCTATGATGCTTTTGGGTTGCCGGCGGAAAATTTTGCTATCAAACATAAAGTGCATCCGGCAATATCGACCAAGCAAAATATCGGTTATTTCCGTTCGCAATTTAAGCAAATCGGCTCGATGATAGATTGGAACTCCGAGTTCGCCACCTCCGACCCTGAATACTACAAATGGACGCAATGGCTGTTTATCAAGCTGTTTGAAAATGGGCTTGCCTATCGCAAAAAAGCGCCGGTTAACTGGTGCCCCAAATGCCATACGGTGCTGGCCAATGAGCAGGTTCTTGATGGTTTGTGCGAACGCTGCGAATCTGAGGTTACCAAGAAGGACCTGACCCAGTGGTTTTTCAAAATCACCGACTATGCCGACCGTCTGTTGGCTGACCATAAGAAGCTTGACTGGCAGTCGAAAACAATCACCATGCAGAAAAACTGGATTGGCAAATCTGTCGGCAGTGAAATAATTTTCACACACAAGGAAACGGGGGAGAGGATACCGATTTTCACTACTCGTGCCGACACTCTTTTCGGCGTAACTTACATGGTGCTGGCTCCGGAGCATCCGCTTGTAGAAAAGGTAACAACCGCTGATAACAAACAGCAGGTTGAGGAATATCAGAAACAGACACGTAAAGCCTCGGATATTGACCGCATGTCGGCTACCCGTGAAAAAACCGGCGTGTTCACCGGCGCCTACTGTATAAATCCGATAAACGGCGATAGCGTCCCAATCTGGGTTGCCGACTATGTGCTGTATTCCTACGGCACCGGCGCAGTTATGGCAGTTCCCGGTCATGACCAGCGAGACTGGGAGTTCGCCACGAATTTTAATCTGCCAATCAAACCGGTGATAGCTCCGAAAGGCAAGTCTGAGGTAGATCTGTCTGAATGTGCATACGAGGAATACGGCGTGATGATAAACTCCGGCGATTTTAGCGGGCAATCTTCAGAGGATGGCATGATAAATGTAACCGCCAAACTCGAAAGAAATAAAATGGGTAAAAGCACGGTGAATTACCGTCTGCGCGACTGGCTGATTTCCCGTCAGCGATACTGGGGAGCGCCGATACCGATAATATTCTGCAATGCCTGCGGTGAGGTGCCAGTACCGGAAAGCGACCTGCCGGTTCTTCTGCCTGATATCGATAATTACAGCCCGACAGAAGAGGGCGAATCACCGCTGGCTCGTTCTGATGAGTTTGTCAATGTGCCATGCCCGAAATGCGGCAAGCCAGCGAAAAGATCGGTTGAGACAATGGATACTTTCGTGGATTCAGCCTGGTATTTCCTGCGTTATCCCGATGCTAATTACAGCGAAGGTATGTTTAATCCCAAACGAGTAAAGCAGTGGCTGCCGATTGATTTTTATGTCGGCGGCGCCGAGCATTCCTGCACTCATCTTATTTATGCCCGGTTTATAACTAAAGTCCTGCATGATTTGGGTTATATCGATTTTGATGAACCGTTTCTGAAATTGCGGCATCAGGGAATTATTTCCACTAAAGGAGCTAAGATATCGAAATCTAAGGATAATGTTATCAACCCGGATAGCTTTATCGACAGGTACGGCTCGGATACATTTAGAATCTACCTGATGTTTATGAGCTCCTACACCGAAGGCGGCGATTGGGATGATTCTGGTATAAGCGGGGTTGCCAGATTTTTGGGCAGAGTCTATCGCTTGATGGAAAAATATTTGGATGACATTAAATCAATAAACGGCATATCATACAATAACATAACAAGTAATGACGATGAGCTAAAGTATTACTTGAACTACACCATCAAGAAAGTCGGCGAGGATATCAATTCGCTCGATTACAACACAGCTATTGCCGCTATGATGGAGTTTTTAAATTTGCTGTATAATCGCTCGGAGAATGGCGATAAATCCGAATTGTTCAGATACTCGCTTCTGAAATATATCCAGATTCTGGCGCCATTCGCTCCGCATTTTTCGGAAGAATTCTGGTCGCGTTTAAAAAATCCTATTGAGAACATGTTTAATTATAAATCGATATTCGAAAGCAGTTGGCCTGAGTATGATCATAAAGCTCTGATTAAGCAAACTATAACAATGGTGGCTCAGATTAATGGCAAGCTTCGGGCTTCGTTTGATGTTGCCAAAGATATTTCTAAAAATGATTTTCTGGAACTGATTAAAAAGGATGAGAAGGTATCCCGTCATCTTGAAGATAAATCGGTTATCAAAGAGATATTTGTGCCGGGGAAATTAGCGAATATTGTTGTGAAGTGAATGCAGGCAGAAGCAGCATTAAAAATGCAACACAACATCGTCAGCTGCTTAAGATATATCAAGATAATTTAAACCGGAGAAGAAGAGGGTATTAAATAGCATTTAAGGAATAATATATATTATTCCTTAAATACGATACATAATATATCTTATAGGACGCTATATATGCAATTAAAAATAAGCTAAACCATCCAAAATTGGCTATCCGATAAATCTGGCCTTATCGGAATTGTGTCTACTACAGGCCACCTTTCTATCTCGTTCTCACCATCAAATACCTTGACTTTTAACGATGACATCTCGCCGCCTATATCCTTTATATGAAACCCAAGCTCTAAGATGCTGCCTATACGACAATTTATAAAGTTGGTTTTTTGATTAGAGCTGACACAACCGTTTTTACAGATAATCTCAAAACCCTCCGGCTTAGTGAACTGGAATTTTACAATCATATGTTTAATATCCGTTCCGAAAGTCGGGTCAACACGTAAAAATACCTCGCCGCGCTTACCATAGCCGTAATAAATTGCGCTAAGCTTCCGGTCGGCTTTATGCATAGTTGAGCCAGCTTTCTGACAATCGAAAAAGCCAGCATTCGCCCATTCATAAAAATGCGTAATCTTGCCGTCAAGCTTAGGCTTGATAAAGTCAATCGGCTCTGTGAGGTGCGCTCTGATATAATCAGTTCTGATAGGTTTAAACAGCTCCGGCGGAATATCCAATTCTAAAATCGTATAGACATTCATCAGATGCGCTCGGTAAAGCCGGTCGAAACGGTCATTATCCGGGCTGGAATGCTCATCACCAAACCACCAGCACCAGTCTGAACCCTCAGCGATAAATATCTCTTTCTTGGCTAAGTCAAGAGATTCCTTAGAGATTGCTTTATCGGGCGATTTTATCTTATTTTCAAGGGCTTGACGGGCATCATACAGGAGATCCCAGGCTTTATTATCCTCGGGATGTCCTATCCAGATACCGAAATCATGATTTATCCAGCTTCCCGGGTGAAGTTTACCCAACGAACACATTTGTTCAGTAGTTTTAATCGCTTCTGAAAAAGTCATCGTTTTAATTGATGGATGCTCTGATAATCGCGTATATAACGTTTCAAGGAACGCATGACCATCATCGGGAAAATATTCCCAGACGTTTTCACCATCCAAAGCGATACAGACTACAGGTTCATGATCGTGATTAGCGCGAAAGTTCTTGTCGATATTTTCCAGCTTGCCGATAAAATCATCAACTGCCGCTTCAGGCTCCATATGTGAATAGACAAAACCTATCAGGTCTGAGAGGACATGATCGCGAAAGAAAATACTAAGACTTTTATCCTTGATAGTCATTTTATATGGCTGATACAATTCGCCGGTTTTAATTATCCGGTTGTCCCCGCTTCTTCTTATCCCTCTGCTAAGGCTTAATGCTAATATCTCTTCATCAGTGGCAATCCATTCAATGCCGGCATCGACGAGAATAGGGATAATCTGTTCCGAAACAGATCCCTCAGATGGCCACATGCCTTTCGGTTTATAACCAAACTTTATTTTAAAATATTCTATTGCCGTTGCTATTTGCTCTGCGGCATCCTCAGGATGAGTAAAACGGTTATCCGGAAGCGAAATCAAAGGCACAGATTGGCGAGCAATCTCAGTATCGCAAAGAAGCGGCAATATCGGGTGAAAATACGGGCTTACCGATAGTTCTATCTGTCCTTTAACAGCCATCTTTTTATACAAAGGGATTATTTTACCCATAAGCTTTTGCTGAAATTTAAACAGTAATTCTTTATCATCCTCAGTGTATTTTTCTTGTTTTTTAAGAAGGTGTTTTATCGGCTTATCATCTTTGAAAATCGGGTCAATCCAAGCAAGATTTGAAAGAACTTGAAGGTCGAGCCAGTCCTGTTTTGTGAAATCACTAATATCATTGTTTCTTGATTTGTATAGCTCATTATACCTTCTTACAGGTTCTATCATAGTTTCATAATTTGCCTTGAAGAACTCGGCAAGAATCGTATGTTTGTCTGTATCGCTTAAGGTGTCGGCAGTTTTACGGGAAAGCTCTAAGTGATCCTCTACAGCCTCTCCCCTGCCGTATTCCTCGATTTGCTCTAGAAGCGATGGCACGAGATTGAAGGTTTGTTTTATATCGGGAAACTTATCGAGTATAGCGGCCATATCATAGTAGTCTTTAGTGCCGTGAAGACGCACCCAGGGCATAAGATAACGACCTGTAAGCAGGTCTTTATAGAACGGTTGATGCATATGCCACAGGATACAGAGTTTCAATTTGCTGACCCTTTATTTGATTTTGTAATTATATAACGAAAGATAATCATCGCTTTCTCCACAATGATAAAAATATCTAAATACGGCATGGTTTTGCAAGCTAATTTTTCAGGAGTTTTTCCGAAAAGATAGATATTAACCATATTAAAAATGACCTGCCGATTTTCTTAGCAAGTAAAATATTTCAGTTCATCCGCCTTAGGCGGACTACGAACTGACACAACATAAAAATAGGTATGAGTCGTCCGTTAACTGCTGCCGTACTACCCTATTGGGGTTTTTAATAGGCGGGCTTTTTAAACTCGCTCCGACTCTGAAAGGGTCGGCTATTAATTCCGATTGATAAATGTATAAATAAACAGTCTGTAGTCAACAACCAGACAGGTTAATCAACCTGAACTCTATACTTTGCCTCAACCAGTTTTTCTTTTGCTTGGGATGCAAACCTTGAAGTATTGTAGTTGTCTACAATCTGCTGGTAGGAGTTTTGGGCCTTGTCAAATTGCTTGGCATTGTTAAAAGCTCTGCCAGCCGCCATATAATAGCCGGGCGAATAATCATCATCCATTGATAATTCGGCGGCGCTGAAATAATAATCGCCAGCTTTTTCAAAATTGTTCTGCTGTTCAAAACAATTCGCGGCGCCGACATGCGCTGCCACAAGAAGCCTTGCGGTTTTGCCGTATTCGTTTATATATTTATCGAAATAAAATATCGCGCTATCGCAATTATTCTGGTCAAAATATACCTTGCCCAGATTATAACAAGCGCGGTCTGCCGATATGGTTGATTCATATTCATCAATTATTGTATTATATTGATTAATAGCCAAGGCGGGCTGCCGCATCGCCATAGATAGCTGAGCTTTGCCGAATAATATCTCTGCATCATAGCTTTTTTTCTGGATGCTGTAATTAATATAATAAATTATCGCTATTATAGCGGCAATTGCTACCGCTCCACCAATGAAAATGTTTCTATTTTGTTGAATATATTCAGAAGCTTTAAAAGCTGTATTGACCAGCTTATCTTCCTTCATCTGCTGTTTCGTAATTCTTTTCTCGGGGCTCAATCCGACCTCCTTCTTAATTATTGCAATCTTAAAATCTATACATATATCGTCTGCTTGGCAAGGTAATTTTAACTATAAAATCATCATTCGCCTTGAGTTGTATTTCGCTAATCATAATAGAAAAGGCGTCTAATAACTCCTGTTGGATCAAAAGACGCCTTTTATCTCTTAAGCTAACTTTCTTAATTATCTTACGCTATTAACTAATACAGCATTTATTATTATTTAAATTCAAACAACAATAAACCCGGCCATCTATCCGCCAAATAAACATAATCATCATTAGCAAATACTCCGGATGCTCCACCTTTTGTATTATAACTGGCAACAACAGATGCTTCAGCAATATCTACAACCTGTAAACCGCCGTTGAAATAAGCGGCTATAAAAGCATAACCACCATGAACATGGACATCCTTTGCAAAACCGGTTTCATTCTCGCCCGGTAAAGTTATAGGGCTTCCGATAATTGCTGGCTGAGTCGGGTCTGTAATGTCAACCATCACAAGACCAACCTTGCCGTATGCTAAATAGGCGGTATTGCCATCAACAAAAACACCCATAACTGAATCTGCAGCGGTATACGAGTAATTTCCTGCCAGAGTCGGATTTTCAGGAGTTGAAATATCAACTATTTGCAGACCGGAATCCGCATCGGCAATATAAACATAATCGCCGCTTAAATATATATCATATGCGGTTCCGGGAGTAGGCCAGGTTCCTACGACCGTCGGGTCAGATTCATCAGTGCCAATATCAATCGCAAACAAACTGTCGCCATTAACTGTAAAAACATAGCTATTACCATCATTAACAGCGGAGGCATAGAAAATATCATCTTCGCCGGATGGTGTTGGATCATAATATGATTGGGCATCATGATAAGTATCAATCATACTTGCGGGATTAGTTACATCGATTATTATCACTCCGGGACCTGAAAGATAGGCTCGATCGCCGGAAACTGTTATATCTCGGACAGTATAATTAGCAATATTCCCATCAAACGCGCCAATCTGATGAATCGTTTTAACGGTTATAGAGTCTGTGCCGCCTAATAAAATTATGGTATCGACAACATTGACTACTCGCAAGCCGAAGTTGTCATCAGCAATATAGATAAGGCTGTTATTGTCGCTTTCGACAAACACTTTATTAACATTACCCGGTGTGCTTCCATTTCCGGTGTCATAAATCATATGCAAGGTGTCTAAATAAAGCCTGCTGGTCGAGAAGTTCCAGATTTCGCTTTCAGCCGATTCACCCCAAGTAGTGTCGGTAACATAAACCCAGATAGAATCATCATCTTCAACATCGTACACTCGATTAGAATCAATTTTGGATATTACCCTCTCTTTAGCTATAACTTTCCAATAGTAAGTTGTGTCGAGTTCGAGCGCATATGAGGTATCATAACTATAAAAACGATAGCTATAGGTCTTTTGCTGTGCCGAGAAAAGCGGCGGGTCGGATTCATTGCCAAAATAAAGATCATACACTAAGGTGTCCAGATCAATATCGCTGCAAAGCCATGTAATTTTTAAATCCAAACTTAAATCCGTAGCTCCATTAGCGGGATAAGGCTCGCTTGGCGTTGTCGGGGGATGCTTTACAACATCTGTAATGTCGTCATTATCACCGCAGCCGGTTATAGCGAACAGCATAATAAGAACTGCGGAAAATATTTTAATCCCGAAACCTATTGAATCCTTTAGGGATGCTTTAACATTGAAACACTTCACAAAATCCTCCTAATTTTTATCAAAATCACTTTTTCTCTTTACCCTTTCGCCTGATTTACTATTTTACAGCATAGCAATGAGTAAATTCAGAAGTTTATAATAATTATGTAAGATGATGCAGTCAAGCTAATTTTAAAGGAATTTAAGAATTTCAAGGTTCATCAATTGCGAATCGACTATGGTCCATAAGATTGGGAAGCTTATTATTGTTTGCTTTGACAGCTAAAAATTAAGCCAATATAACAACGGCTTTTAAGGCGATTAATCTACTGGCAAAGCGATTTGGGAACAACTGCATCATCCGTAACCTGCTCAACCGGATAAAAACTGCTTTGGGAAGCTGTAAATATATTATAGTGACTGCCCTGATAATCGATAAATGATATTTCTCTGCTGTCGGGCGACCAGTCGACAATTCGCCTATCGCCAAATACAAGCGGTTGGGGAAGCGTGATTTGCTTAACTGTCTGATAGTCTCTAAAACCAATATCGATTACAATCAGCTCAGACTGGGCAACACATGCTAAATACCGTCTGTTGGGCGATATTGCCGGAAAAGTCAGGTTCATCCCGCTTATTAATGTGTCTATTTTCAGGGTGTCGGAATAGAGGAGATTGCCGGCATGAATCGAGTATAAACCTTTGCCGGTTTCGTCCCATTCATAATAGTCCCCCACTATATTTTGGATATAATAAAGAAGATGTCCTTCATTATCGTATACATGAACAACGCCGGCTTTGACGGCAACTTTCTGACCATCGACAGACCAAGCCGCATGATAATTGCCGCTCCGCGATATATTGCTTAGTTGAGAGGAAACACCTGTATCTATATTCAAAACGCTGACATTGATTTCATCATTATTGGGAATAGACTTGAAATATATTAACTTGGGTTCGGCGGGCGAGGTTATTATCTTATGAATTGAATCATTGCTTGAGTGAAACACATAATTCTCCAAACTAACCGGGTCTGCTTTATACAATGCTGACCCGATGCTTCCCGATGAGATATAGATAAAAGCGCTTTTATCATACAGCCAGTAGGGATAGCAGTCATTGGCGATATTATTGCTGATATTAATCGATTCGGGAGTATAGTCATAGATATTGACTAAAAATATCTCCGTATCCGATGCCAATGAATCTGCATAGGCGGTATAGGCAATCATACCGGTATTATAACCCGGACCGTTATTAAGGGGCGTATCTTTTACGCAGGAAATGATGAAGAATAAAAAGAGCAGGCTTAGCAATATGAAATGTTTTTGGGTTATGATATTTTCGCTATAGTATCCGAGTTTTATTGCCATCAGTTTATTGCCTTGATATTTTTCCAATCCATTTCCAAAACCATCTGCTGGCAGTATAATAAATGTTTTATATAATAGTAATTCTTTTGTTGCTGTTTTTGTTGAAATTACTTTAAAAATGTGCTGCCTGTGTATCCGGTCTGTTTTGCTGCCTGTGTGCCGGAACGTATATTTTTGACAAATCAATGAACCCCTCTTGTTGCCAAGCGCTGCTTGATAACAAGAGGGCGTATGCAATACGCTCCTACGCAGGTACCTCACCTAACAGATGAGTTTATCTTTTAAACCCTAATATGTTGATTTATAAGCTAACTGAATTCAAGATATAATAATCTACACATCAAATGGTGTCTTTATCAAGCCTCTCCCTTACTCCACAATCTCCTTAACAATACTAATGCAAGCATCAAATTTGCCAAAGGATGGCATCAGGTATAAACCGGCTACCGAGCCTTTTATCTTATCGATTATATCCATCGCAATTGCGGCGCCCTCAACAGCCGATTTATCGCCGGCTTTTTTCATCCGCTGCCGGATATCCGCAGGCACTATAATACCCGGCACCTCGTTATGCATGAACTCGGCATGCTTGTAGCTTACCAGCGGCAGAATACCCAGTATAATCGGCAAGGGATTTTTGGACATGCTGTCTAAGAAACCGTTAATCGTATCAAGGTCGTACATAGGCTGTGTGAAAATATACTGACCGCCGGCATCAATTTTACACCGGAGACGATCCATCTCCAATTGGTAGTCAGGCGCAGTCGGGTTGGCGGCTACTCCTATCGAGAAGCGTGTCGGCTTGCCGATTGAATTGCCTGAAAAATCATAGCCGGAATTCAGCTTGCTGATAATACTTACCAAACCGATTGAATCGACATCATACACGGCGGTGGCATTCGGGAAATCGCCAAGCGATGGCGGGTCGCCGGTCAGAGCTAAAATATCTCGTATGCCGACCGCATGCGCGCCGAGCAGGTCTGATTGAAGCCCCATCAGGTTACGGTCGCGGGTTGTGTTGTGAAGGATAATATCGATATCGACATTAGCCTTGATAAGGTAAGCTAAAGCCAAGCAGGACATCCGCACCCGCGCCATAGGCGAATCGGCAATATTTACCGCATCAGCGCCAGCCTCTTTAAGCTCACCGGCTACCCGGATAAGCTTTTTAGGATTGGTTCCCTTGGGCGGGTCAAGTTCGACCGAGATTACAAATTTGCGGGAAAGCTTTTCCAAAAAAGGCGAAACCGCTTTGGTTTCCGCCGTTTTTTCTGCGGTTGGTTTTGCTTTTACAGTTATAGCCGTCTTTTGCTCTTTACGGATAGGATGAATATCTTTCAAAGCCCGGGCAACCGCGGCTATGTGTTCAGGTGTAGTACCGCAGCATCCGCCAATTATCGCAGCGCCGGCTTCGACAAACTTTTTGGCATACTCGGCAAAATAATCAGGAGATGAAAAATAAACGAAACGTCCGGCATAAAGACGAGGTAAACCGGCATTGGGCTGAGCTGAAATATAATTCGTGCCTAATTCGCTTAATACCTCAATAACCTCAAGCATTTTCTGAGGCCCGACCGAACAGTTGGCGCCGATTACATCAACCCCCAGCGGGGCAAGATGAGCAATCACATCCTCAGGCGAATTGCCCAGCAGGGTTTTCCCCTCGGCAGTATATGTCATCTGGGCGATAATCGGCAAATCGGTGATTTTTTTCAGCGCCTTTACCGCCAGCTCCATTTCGATTAAATTGGACATGGTTTCGATAATAAAAAGATCGACTCCGCCCTCAAGTAAAGACTCGATTTGCTCGGTAAAAACATCAAAAGCTATTTCATGGCTGATTTTACCGTATGGCTGTAAATGTTTGCCAAGGGGACCGATTGAACCGGCAGCGAGTACATCCTGGCCGGTAATGTCTCTGGCTTCACGGGCAATTTTGACGCCTTTGATATTAATCTCCCTCACCTTAGTTTCCAGACCATAAGATGACAGCCTTACCATATTGGCGCCGAACGTATTGGTTTCGATTATTTCTGCGCCGGCATTGATATATTCTTGATGAATCTGCCCGATAAGGTCGGGTTTGGAGAGGTTTAGCTCATCGAATGAGCGATCGTAGGAAACACCTTTTTGGTTAAGATAAGTCCCCATGCCGCCATCACAAATTATGATGCCCGCTTCCAGTCTTTCGTGAAATGTTTCAGTCATAGTTTGATTTTACCGTTTAATTATTATCCGTTCAATAGATATATCGAATGTTATGGGAGATTCATTATTATATTTTGTTTTTATGTTGGGAAATTGTCAGGTGTGGTAATCCGACACCCTCATTTCAAAATTATAAAGATTTGATTTCACTACTGTCCGGCCTTTTGTCCGCCTTAGGCGGATGCTATAGTGATGTCATTCCCAACACTGCCCGCATCATTTCTAACACTGCCCGCGTGATTCCCACACTGCCCGCGTCATTCCCAACTTGATTGGGAATCCATAGATTGGTCATGCTGACAGCTCCTGCCTGCCGGCGCCCGCCTGTCTGCAGACACGGGGGCACGGTGTTTTTGTCATCCACCATTGAGTTAACTAACAGCCCCGTCCGCCACTGGCGGATTTCTGGATTCCCCCGCCGCGGCGGGGGAATGACGTAAATGGATAATCATCGAACCAAAATCGATTTCTGAAATTTTATTCCTCCTGTCGGCGGACAGGCATGAAATATT
>JAGGSN010000055.1 GCA_021159005.1 Candidatus Zixiibacteriota bacterium
TCTCAACCGTCAACACCAAAACATCCAAATCAAAATCACTCGATGCCGCCGCCAATTTAAGAAGATCACCCTCATCTACATTCTGCGAGCCTATCGGGTCAAGTACCGGAGCTATGTTCACATGATTTATAGTTATGTCTACGAGTTCGGTATCAGTCAAAACACCATCCGATACAATAAATCTTACTTGCTGCACCCCGCTCTGAGAATAATCGGGATCAAACTCAAATAAGCCGTGACCATTACCGCTGTCAAAGAACGCCGAATTAGCCGGCAAGTTCTCTGCAGTCAAAATCAAGGCATCAAGATCAAAATCAGACGAAGTAGTTACAAATTCAAGGTGCTGTCCTTCGTTAATATTCTGTGCGCCTATCGGATCGAGTACCGGCGGCAGGTTCACATGATCAACTGTAATATCAACCAACTCTGAATCGGCCAAAGAACCATCGCTAGTAATAACCCTTATTGAATAAATTCCTCTCTGCGTATAATCGGGATCGAACGTAAACAAGCCATGACCATTGCCAGAATCGAAAAATACGGCATTAGTCGGCAGGTTTTCAATCGTAAGCGTTAAAGCATCCAAATCAAAATCAGATGACGTTACCACTATTTCAAGATGCTGTCCTTCATCTACTGCCTGAGCGCCTATCGGATCAAGAACCGGCACGATATTAACATGATTGACTGTTGCATCGACAAGTTCAGTATCGGCTAATGCGCCATCGGATACAATAAACCGCACCTGATATATACCGCTCTGGGTATAATCAGGGTCAAACTCAAATAAGCCATGACCATTGCCGCTGTCAAAGAAAGCAGCGTTCGTTGGCAAGTTCTCAGCCGTTAATGTCAAAACATCAATATCAAAATCTGATGACGTTGCCACAAACTCAAGATGCTGTCCTTCATTAATATTCTGTGCGCCTATCGGATCAAGAACCGGCGCAACATTAACATGATTGACTGTTGCATCGACAAGTTCAGTATCGGCTAATGCGCCATCGGATACAATAAACCGCACCTGATATATACCGCTCTGGGTATAATCAGGGTCAAACTCAAATAAGCCATGACCATTGCCGCTGTCAAAGAAAGCAGCGTTCGTTGGCATATTCTCAGCCGTTAATATCAAAGCATCAAGGTCAAAATCAGATGATGTAACCACAAATTCAAGATGCTGATTTTCGTCTATATTTTGCGCGCCGATCGGGTCAAGAACCGGCGATACATTCACATCATTAACCGTTATATCCACCAGTTCGGTATCAGTTATCGCACCATCATCCACTATAAACCGAACCTGATATATATTGCTTTGGCTATAATCAGGGTCAAACTCGAATAAGCCATGACCATTGCCGCTATCATAAAAAGCTGCGTTAGATGGCAAATCCTCAGCTGTTAAGGTTAAAGCATCCAAATCAAAATCAGATGAAGTAACAATAAACTCAAGATGAGTGCCCTCGTTGACATTCTGCGCGCCTATAGCGTCAAGCACCGGCGCCAGGTTAATATCATTAACCGTGATATCCACCAGCTCCGTATCGGCCAGCACGCCGTCGGATACGATAAACCGCACCTGATGGACGCCGCCCTGAGTGTAATCGGGGTCAAACTCGAATAAGCCATGACCGTTGCCTGAATCATAAAACGCTGCATTAACCGGCAGGTTCTCTGCAGTTAGCGTCAACACATCCAAATCAAAATCACTCGAAGTTATCACAAACTCAAGATGACTGTTCTCATCAACATTCTGCGAACCGATAGCATCAAGAACCGGCGCCAGGTTAGTATGATCGACCGTTATATAAATATATCCGGTATCTGATAAAGAACCATCAGAAGCAATTACTGTTACAGTATAATCTCCCATCTGGTCATAATCAGGAATAAATTCAAACAAAGCATGGCCATTGCCGCTATCATAGAATGTAGAATTAGTGGGCAGATCTTGAGCGGTAATAAAAGGCGTTGTAGCATCAGGATCGGTTGCAGCAACTACCAGATCGAGCGTGCTGCCCTCGGCTACGGTTTGTGAATCAATTGCCGCTAGAATTGGAGCGACATTGGTAACTACCACATTAATATGAACATATTGACTATCGGCAAACTCGCCATCATCAGCGATAAATAAAACATCATAACCGCCAGCCTGGCCATAAACAGGGTTAAAATAGAACCCACCCGTACCATCGCTTGAATCATGAAATGAGGCATTGGTTGGAATGCCTTCGGCGGTCAATATTGGTATTGTCATATCAGCATCATTAGCTGTGATAAGTATTTGTAAAGCATCAGTTTCACCCACAACTTGCGGGGTTTGAATTGAATCTAATTCCGGGACTGCATTTATCGCATTGACGCTAACATCAACAAAAATAGTATCACTAAGATCTCCATCATTAGCAATGAATCTTACAATATAGCTTCCGGTTTGAGTATAATCAGGCGTAAACGAAAATAAACCAGTATTATTACTCGAATCGTAAAAAGCGGCATTCGACATTATGTTTTCCGCTGTAAGCGTAAGAGCTTCCAAGTCCGGATCGGAAGCATTGATAAGGAATCCAAGAGAATCGCCTTCGTCTACATTCTGGGCAGATACAGGCGTAATCTCCGGCCTTCTGTTAATATTATTGACATCAATTACAACATCTTGACTGTCGGCAAGCGCTCCATCAGAAGCCTCAAAAGTTATAGTATATGAACCGGCCTGAAAATAATCGGGAGTAAAACTAAACGTACCCACACCGTTGCCGCTATCATAAAAAGCGGCATTCGCAGGCATATTATATGCAGACATATTAGGTATAGTGCCATCAAAATCAGAGGCATCAATATTAAATTGCAGCAGTTGATTTTCATCGACTGACTGCGGCGTAGTAATGCCTGAAAGCACGGGCGCAAGGTTAACATGATTAACGGTTATATCTACTAATTCGGTATCAGCAAGCGCGCCGTCATTGACAATAAATCTTACCGAATATACACCGCTTTGAGTGTAATCGGGGTCGAATTCAAACAGGCCGTGCCCGTTACCGCTATCAAAGAAGGCGGCATTAGTAGGTATATTTTCAGCGATAAGAGTTAAGCTATTGCCGTCAAAATCGGAGGAGGTTGCTACAAACTCAAAATGTTGACCTTCATCGATATTCTGCACGCCTATAAGATCAAGAACCGGAGCGACATTAACATCAGCAACTGTAATATCAACATTATCAGAATCTGCCAAGTCTCCATCGCTGACGATAAACCTAATAAAATGAATTCCTGCCTGACTGTAATCCGGATCAAATTCAAGTAAACCATGACCATTGCCGCTATCGAAAAATGCCGCATTGGTCGGAAGATTTTCAGCGGTAAGAGTAATTGCCTCCAAATCTGGATCAGTAGCTGTTATTACCAATTCAAAATGAGCCCCTTCATCGGTAAACTGAGAACCGACATGATCGAGCGAAGGCCTACGATTGACATTCTGAACATCAATCTGAACAATTTCAGAATCAGCTAAAGCACCATCCGCTACAATAAATGTTACAAAATAAGTTCCCGCTTGGAAATAACTTGGATCGAACGTAAATAATCCATGACCATTCGCAGAATCAAAAAAGGCAGCGCCACTCGGAAAATTTTCTGCTGTTAATGATAAGAGATCGAGGTCGAAATCCGAGGACGTAACCACAAATTCAAGATGCTGATTCTCATCGATATTATATGAGCCTATCGGGTCGAGCACCGGCGCAATATTTACATGATTGACCGTTATATCAACAAGTTCCGTATCAGCCAATGCGCCATCGGATACGATAAATCTTACCTGATATACGCCGCTCTGAGTATAATCCGGGTCAAACTCAAATAAGCCATGCCCGCTGCCGCTGTCGTAAAAAGCCGCATTAGT
>JAGGSN010000056.1 GCA_021159005.1 Candidatus Zixiibacteriota bacterium
CGACAAGTTGGGGTTTCGTGTTATTGTTTCTTTTTCCTCTGTCAAGTCTCCTTAGTCTCTTGGCTTCTTGTTTCTTGGATTCTTGGAAAGGGGTATGGGGCGTTTATGTTGCCGATGTTTACGCCTATGTGGCTGATTGGCCATCCGGTCTGCAGATATTCAGGATCGAGTATTGAGGATAGCGATCATTGCGAGAAACATAAAACAACCAATAAAGTCATTGCGAGGAGTCCGCAAGGACGACGAAGCAATCTGTTGGATAGATAAATAAAATGCAATACTACGTTTACATAATGACAAATAAGAATAATACAGTATTATATACCGGAGCAACAAATAACCTCATAAAACGTGTTTATGAGCATAAAAATAATATTATTAAAAGCTTTACAAGTAGATACAATATTATAAAATTAATCTATTATGAGATATTACAGGATTCTTATAATGCTATTGCCAGAGAAAAGCAAATAAAGGGAGGTTCTCGAAAAAAGAAAGAGGTGCTGATTAATAAAACTAATCCGAATTGGGATGATTTATATGATAAACTATAAGGTTAACTTGCGGAAGCAAAGCAACAGATTGCTTCGTCGCTTTGCTCCTCGCAATGACTGCCTGCTTTTAGTAGTTAAAGTCATTTCGAGCTTCGGATCCGCCTATGGTGGAAGATTTACCTAAGAAACTTAGCTGGGATTATCAACAAAAGAGAGTCATTGCGAGGAGTCCGCAAGGGCGACGAAGCAATCTGTTGCGAAAAGCAAAACAACTTAGCAATACATTACAAGGGAGTTTAAATGAGAAAAACAATAATCACATTAACATTATTTCTTTTTCTATCAGCCATAGCCTTCGGTCAAAACATCGACAAAGCCCAAATAACAGGTTCCGGAAACTACTACTACGGCACCGGCATCTCCCGTGATTTTAACGAGGCGAAAGACTACGCACTTAAGGAATTGACTAACCAGATTGCCATCAGGGTAGCATCATCCTATAAGCAAAAAACAACTGAAACCGGCGATGATCTTAATGTCGCTGTGGAATCTATTATCAAAACCCACAGCGCGGCTACGCTTAAAAATGTGCGTACAATTAAACAGCCCACCGATGATGGCCGCATAGAGGTTTTTTGCTACCTCGAGAAATCTAAAGTGCAGGAAATATTTGAGGCGCGTAAAAAGCTTATCGCCGAGATGGTGAAGACAGCAAAGATATCGCTATCAAAGCAGAATGTCGGCAAGGCGCTCAAGCGGTATTATTTCGCGGCAATCCTTTTAAACTCCCTGCCGGATCAGAATATTGAGTATAAAGGTATCAACTATACAACTGAGATTCCGCAGAGCATCAACGACATTATAATGAACACGAACATCGAATTTAAAGAAGACCGCTACACTAGTAAAAAAGAACGCGAGGTAACTCTTAAGATTACTTACAACGACAAGCCTGCTGCGCTTCTTGATTTCACATTCTGGGATGGTTCAAACCAAGTGTTTGTTCAGGCGCGTGATGGTCTGGCCACATTCAATCTTCTTGGTGCAAGCGTGAAATTCGATAAGCTTAAGCTGAATATCAAGTATGCTTATTATGAATGCCGCAACGAATATGATATCGTTGCCAGTCTCTGGCCGCTGGTGAATAAACCGGAGTATAAAAGCCAGAAAGATGTTCGGCTGAAGAAAACAAAAAAGGTTGTGAAGCCGAGAAAAGAGCGAAGATACAGGGTCAATCTGGAATACAATGAAACCGAAAACCCGCCGGCTAAAAAAATCGCTGAATCTGCAATGACATTTCTTAAGGTGTTAGACAGCGGTAAGCTTGCCAGCGAGGTAAATTACTATGCTCGGGATAAATTCCTAAGAAACAAGGTCAGCGATTATATCAAATTCAATAGTGCCAAGCCTCTTGATGAGGATATTCAGGCATCACTGAATAAAACCCGAAACGGCTGGGAACTTCGCCGCATCAGGATGCATCATACCTATCCGAGTATTCATAAGGAAACAACCGAATATGCAGTGCTGGATTTTTCCGAAGATGGCGTATTGATGGATATTAATTTGAGCATCACGGATGCTCTTTATCAGGAGTTTGTCAAAGAGGCATCTTTTAGCGATGACTGGGACAACCGTCAGGAGATTATAAAGTTTATTGAGAAATATCGCACAGCTTATCAGACAAGAGATATCAAAACAGTGGGGATGATGTTTGCCGAGGAAGCATTGATAATCATTGGCCGCATAATAAAAACCAAAAAGCTGCCCGATGATATGGTTAGATACAAAAAGCTGGGCAATCAGCCTGATGTTGAATATTTGCGTCTTACCAAGAGTAAATATCTGAAACGTCAGAAGCAAATATTCAAATCGCAGAGTGATATATTTCTTGAATTCGGCAGCTTCAATATCATCCAGAAAAACAACTGCCCCAATGTTTACGGTGTTGAGATGCGTCAGGGTTACACCTCCACTACCTATGCTGATGAAGGCTACTTGTTTTTGCTGATTGATTTTAATGAGCAGGACCCATTGATATATGTGCGAGCCTGGCAGCCGAATATTTGGAGCGAGGATGAGCTTATCCAAACTTCTAATTTTCGGATTTATAAGTAGAGCAGCAATTTAGAAATTCTTGTCAGCATGGCTAATATTAATATAGAAATTCTTGTAAAATAAATACTCATTTGGGCTAACAGGATTTCCTGTTTAATTGATAGAAATTTTCCGTTAGTGTTATCATATTTACTTAAATAATGGTATAAGCATTATATATCAGACCTGCTAATTATCACAATTTCATAAATAATCTATAACAAAGGAGCAATCATGAATTGTCACGGGTCGGGTTAAAGTGTACCACTTCGGGTCGGGTTAAAACCGGTCAATATTATTGTTAACTATTCTCATAATAAGTTCATTTTTTTATATAACAAGTCCTAATTTATTTCTTTTTATTGTCAGACATTCTTTTTTTCTTCTCTTTTTTGTTTATTAGCCCGGTTTTTAAGCCGGCAACTTCTGCCGGTTATCTGGATTATCTCAGCTTTATGCAGGATCCTATCTAAAATGGCTGCGGCAGTCGGCACATCGCCTATCAGTTTCCCCCATTCTTCCAAAGGTCTGTTTGATGTCATTACGGTAGAACGCAGTTCGTGCCGGCGCATGATGATCTCAAAAAGATACTCGCCCGATTGTTTCGGCAGCTTTTTAATGCCCATATCATCGATGACCAGAGTTTGAGGGATACCGCCAAAGGCATGAAAGGCATTCTCCAACACCCTGATGAAGTTCTCAGTGCTTTGCTTAAAGACCGCTTCGCTATAACCCTTACGGGAATGACTCAGGATAACACGCAGAACATGAGCCCGCCGCTTTTTACCATCCTTAACAATCCAAGCCCCTGAACCGAAATCTACCTGAGCTTCTTCACCTGGATCGCATTCCATCCTGCGAAATGGCAACGGTGTGCTGCTGCCAAGTCGGTTAAGGTAACGCTTAACCGAACTGTAGGAACCATCAAACCCATGTTCATCGACTAAATCCTGCCAGATCCGCTGACCGGACAGATTCTGTCCAACTTTTTATGGATGATATCTTCAAACGGCCGGCAAAGACTCGGCAGTCCTAAACATCGATCAGGCAACCGGTAGCCTATCTCTGACCCGGGGGTAGGATTGGCCGGTTTTGAAGCGAACCTAAATGGCTGGTTTTGCCCGACCTATCACACTAAGATTCTAAAAACTCTTGGCAATTAATCGAAATCTATACAGAATACCTTAAAATCAGACAAATTTTGGGCTAAAATAATTTTTATGAATAATGCGGGCTAGCCCCAATACTGTTCACTTAAGGATGATGATTTGAAAATCATTTGAATTTTTTTTGAATAGGGTTGATGACGGGGGGC
>JAGGSN010000057.1 GCA_021159005.1 Candidatus Zixiibacteriota bacterium
CAGGAGTTTCCCCGAAAATTCCGGTAAAATCTTTATAGTATAGTATGTTTCATAGGGTTAACATTTTCAATAAGTGGAAATCATAGTTTTTGAAAAAACGGGGAAACTCCTGATCATTATAACCTTGACATAATTGGCTTGCTAACCTAAAATGCCTTCAAAAAAAGGAGTAATGATTGGATAAACTATTTACATTATTATTATTGCCGGATGTAGTAGCCGGAAAGAGAATTACAGACCTTATAGTCGAATCATCGGTATTTGCGAAAATAGTATTATTAGTGCTTGTTCTATTTTCGATAATATCATGGGCTATTCTCATTTACAAATACTTTGAATACAAAGCGGTGTTTTCCGAATCCAAATCTTTTCTCAAGGAATTCAGGCGCCGCAAGAGCCTTGAAAAGAGCTTTTCGAGTTTGAGCCGAATGAAGAAATCACCAATGGCAGTCATGTATGGGGCTGCATTTATCGAATTGGAATCGCTTGCCGGAATAAAAAATAAAGACGGAAAAATACTTATTGATGATGATAGCTTAGACCAGTTAGCCGAAGCTATTGACCGAGCCGGAAACACTGAACTTATGCGGCTTGAAAAATACGTTATATTTTTGGCAACCACAGCTAATGCCTCGCCATTTTTAGGCCTTCTTGGGACGGTCTGGGGCATAATGGAGTCGTTTGCAAATATCGGGGTAAGCGGAACCGCAACGCTTGCCGTTGTTGCGCCCGGTATAGCGGAGGCGTTAATTGCCACTGTAGCCGGCTTAGCGGCGGCTATCCCTGCCCTAATCGCTTATAACTTTTTTGTTAATAAGCTAAGACGAGTTGCCGGCGAGGTCGATAATTTCAAGTCGGAGCTATTTTCTGCTATCAAAAAGGAGTTGAATACAGTTGCGTAAGTTTAAACGAGAATATAATGCAATGGCTGAGATTAATGTTACCAATCTCGTGGATGTCGTGCTGGTATTATTGATTATATTCATGATTACTGCGCCCATGATGCAGTCTGGTGTCGATATAAAACTGCCCAAGTCCAGCGAATCTCCCCGTGATGTATCAGCCAGCATCGTAGTTTCAATCTCCAAAGACCAGCAGATATATATCGATAATTATAAAATACCGATAAAGCAATTCGAAAAGCGGCTAAAGACAATTAGGGAAGTTAAAAAATTCAGACCGGTTTATATCCGCGCCGATGAAAGCGTGCCGTATGGTGTTGTCATGAAAATAATGAGTAAAATTAAAAAAATCGGCATCCAGAATGTAGGGCTTATAACCGAACCGGAGAGCAAACTTTGACCTATGCTATTGTAATCTCCGTGATTCTGCATCTGCTGGTATTTATATATATTATATTTGGCGGAAAAGCGATTCAGAAGGATGCTTACCCTCGCATAATGACTGTCGACCTTGTTTCGATGCCGCCTATCTCAAAAGGCAAACCGGCCGGCACAGAAACACCCGGCAAAACGGAAGCTAAAGCCATCAAGCCAAAAGCCGAAACAAAAGTTGAACAAAAACCCGATGCACCCCGTTTAGCTGAAATCGAAAAGAAGAAAAGACAGCCTCGAAAAAAACCAAAACAGAAACCCAAAACTCAGGCAGAGACATCTAAAAACAATACATCAAAAAATGCGGAAAAATCCGGTATTGATGAGGATAGACTGGGACTTCCGGAGGGCGTCGAATTTGGCAGTGAATTCGGCACGGTTCGACTTGAGGGGGCAAGTTTCGAGACGCCGACATATCTTAATATCCTGTTTGCCAAAATTAAATATAGATGGGATAATCCCTTTCAGGGAATGGATACGATATCCTGTTTTGTTTATTTTACAATCCTCCGCAATGGCGATCTTGCGGATGCCACTGTCGAAACATCCTCCGGCATTGCGGCTTTCGACCAATCGGCTTTGCGAGCCGTCTTGTCCTCCAAGCCGCCGCCATTACCACTTGAATATACCGGCAATCAGCTGGGCGTACATCTGCAATTCAAGTTTGTCCCCTGATTATATGCAATATTATGCATATTTATTAATCTGTAAATACTAATATCTTCCCTCACCATTTATAATAATTGCCTTTATCATAAAAGTATTTCTAATCCTATCTGTTCAATTGAAACCTATATTACAATATACTCACAATAACGCCAATGTTTCTGGCATCATGTTTGCGTTATTGGCATATCGAATGACATAAAAAACGCCGGTTTAATAGCCATGTAGTTATTAACTGTAGGTGTCTTAATAAATTAGATGATGAAAGATATTTCACACAAAGATTAAAAGAAGAAAAATAATGATAAGAAATACTAAAAGAAGAAGCAATAAAAACGATACGATAATTATGGTAGTCGCCCTGTTTGTCATGCTCTTAGCGGGCGGCATATCAATGTCTACAATAAACACCGATCAAAATGTGAAATCGATGCAAGTTGCAGCCATCGAGCCGCTTAATCCCCTGAATCTGGCAGAACAGGCGGCTATGGCGGGCATTAAGGCGGCTAAAGGTCATATTGAATGCCATAGTATAAAAAAACCGGGTAGTTTGCCTCGTCAGTTTTATGTCAATGGCGGCCGCTTTGAGGTGGAATGGGATGACATTAATATTGCCGATTCGACTGTTAATATAGTATCAACCGGCTATTATGAATCAGACAGTAAAAAAACATATACATCTCGGCTCGAATCGGTTATCGATCTCAGCTTTATGCCATCACATAACCAGCAAATATTATCAGATTATTATATGAGCCACCCCAAAAATCACGCAATCAAGCAAACAGGGAATTAACCGGGGATTCTGCAGTTGATTTTTTAGCAATATAAACCCAACTATATGTACATCAGCACGTAGGGACGTCTGCCTAAGGCGAACACTTCAAGCGGACAACATCCTGAGGCGACTGATTGCTTGAAAATTATCTACTGAATTGCCCTATAGAACCTGCTGTTCTTTAAGCTTTTCAACCAACTTATCGATAATCTCATCCTTTTCGCCGGTAAGAATCTCGCCGGAGGGACGGGCTGGCGGCTTAGTGACTGATTTTAGTTCTAAGGAACCGGTTAATTCAATGCCGAGGTCGGCGGGCGACCAAGCGGTAATTTTCGCTTTCTTGGCTTTCATCTTGCCCCTTAGCGATGGTAAGCGCGGTTCGTTAATCTCCTTGACCACCGAAAACACAGCCGGTAAAGGCGTTTCCACCTTATCATAGCCTTCATCGGTTGTTCTAAAACAGACTACTTTATCGGGGGCGACAGAATCGAATTTTTTAACAAAGCTGGTCTGCGGCCAATCGAGATGACCGGCAATAGAGGGTGCCATCAATGCCGAGTCGTCATCGGTAGCCTGTTTGCCGGTAAGAACCATCTGTATATCGCCGATTTTCTCAACCGCTTTAGCCAGCACTTTCGAAGCTTTCTGCGGGTCGAGATATGTATAACTGTCATCCGCGATAAGGTAGGCTTCATCAATACCTAAGGCCAACGCTGCGCGAAGGGCGGCTGCGGCATTTTCTGTTCCATAGGAAATAGCGATTGTTTTGCCGTCGTGAGCTTCTTTAATCCGCAATGCCTCCTCAAGAGCATACTCATCGAAAGGGTTGACAATAACTTCATCATCCGGCCACTCGGCTTTATCGACTACTTCAACCTCGGAAATCTGCGGTGTTTGTTTAATTAGAATTGCGATGTTCATTTATATCTACTCCTCTTCCGTTTTCCCCTTGTCGTTGCCTTTATCTTTATTCTTTTTTAAGCCTTTAAATTTATCCAATACGCTGGGGATAGCCTCGACCAACCCCTCGAACTTGCCTGGCTTAGTGGGTAAAAATGACACATTGTCGCCATCGATAACAATAAAACCAACCGGTTCGACTCGCGCGCCGCCTCCGCCGCCTCCGCCAAAGCCCTCACCCTGCTTTTCAGATGAACCCTCGCCGCCTCCTACGCCAAAACCTACCATTATGCGTGATACGGGAACAACTGTTTTCCCGCCTATGGTTACTTCCTTGCCGATAATCGTTTCGGTTGCGGCAATATGCTTAAGTTCAACCATTATTGATGACAGTAGTTCTTGAAGTTTGTTGGGCATTTCAGCCTCCTTTTCTTAGTTTTCTTATTATTCTTATTATCCCTAATTTGGGCAATTTCCAGGTAAAAATCAACATCTCTTTTATAAGGCAGCTAACTCTTGTTTCCATTCCGGCGATAATACTGGCGCTAAGCGAACCGCTCAAAAAATCCGGCTGATAGGCAATGGAAACCGATTCGCCAAGCATCGGCTTGATAGATTCTATCACGCCGTATGCTTCGCCGGTCATATCCGGCGAGCCTAAGCTGCCCTGCACCGATATATTCAAAAAATATCGGTCGGGAAATTTTAACAACCTGCCAATAAATTTACAAACTTCAAGCAGAACGTGCTTGATTATCTCAAATTCATTAATCGCTATCTGCAGGTATGATATTTTCTTTCGTCTTTTTATCGGTTTTGCAGTTTTTTCTCTTTGGGCAATCTCCTTTATTTCTTTTTTGGTTTCGGTTTTCTTCTTGCTGAAAACATACTTATATTCGAAAGGAGCAAATCTTACGGCAACGGCACCCGAGAATGTGTCCCGTATGATAAAATTAAATGATAATATTAAAGGATTAAACAGTAGATATAAGCAGATAATAAAAAGAAAAATTACTATGCCGATTATAATTGCCATTATTATTGTTTGTTGTTAATCGTTTTAAGCGCATGGCAAGCGGCATGTTGTTCAGCTTCCTTTTTGGATTTGCCTTGTCCTTCACCGTACGTGTCATTATTGATGATTACGCTTACTTTGAATATTTTATCGTGGTCAGGACCGATTTCATCTACCACTTTATAATAGGGCATGCTTTTCCCTCTTGCTTGAAGATATTCTAAGAGTTCGCCTTTATAGTTATGAAGTTTTTCATCATCGATGGTTTTCAGATAATCATTTAGAAGATACTTTTTTATAAGATTTTCAGCCGCTTTAATATCGCCATCAAGGAAAACCGCGCCAATCAGCGCCTCCATGGCATCCGCAGTTATCGAGAGTTTGGTTCTGCCGCCGGATTTATCTTCCTCGACGCTTAAATACAAATAATCACCAAGATTAAACGACAACGCCGCTCTCGATAGAATCACCTCATTGACAAGAGCGGCTTTCATGCGTGTTAGGTCGCCCTCATAAAGATTTCGATTTTTTTTATAAAGGAAGTTTGAGACTATCATACCCAATACGGCATCGCCTAAAAATTCAAGCCGTTCGTTTGAGACTAAGCCCGTATCTTTCAAGGAAGATCTATGTCTTAATGCCGTTTCTATCAACTCTCGATCCTTGAACCGGTAGCTTATCTCCTCCTCTAATTTACTTATAGAGTCAACTTTCTTACCAAATAATCGCTTTAGAAACCTCAAATTCAAATGCCATTAGCTATATTTTTTAATAAAAGCGATATGTTATGTCCTCCGAAGCCAAAGGAATTGGACAACATATATTCAATTTCATAGTCAATCGGACCATCATGAACAAAATACAAATCGCACTGCTCTTCCGGGTTTTCATGATTTGTAGTAGGATGCAGCTTCTTGTTTTTCATCTGAAGTAAGCTGGCAATTACCTCTACGGCTCCGGTAGCGCCCAGCAGATGGCCAGTCATAGACTTGGTTGAATTACACGGGATTTTTTTAGCTCTATCGCCAAAGACTTTTTGAATAGCCAGACATTCGGCAATATCGCCAAGTCCGGTGGATGTGCCATGTGTATTAATATAGTTAATATCATCTTTGCTGATACCGGCATCAGCAATAGCGGCCTGCATGCTTCTGGCGGCGCCGTCTCCATCAGGAGAGGGGGCTGTCATATGAAAAGCATCAGCGGACATACCCAAGCCTACCATTTCACCGTAGATTTTAGCGCCGCGCTTGCGGGCATGTTCCTCATTTTCGAGGACAATAATACCGGAGCCTTCGCTAATAATAAAACCATCTCTATCTTTATCGAATGGTCGCGAGGCTTTTTCGGGAGCGTCATTTCTTGTTGATAAAGCCTTAGCGTTGCAGAATCCGGCTATGGCGGTTACGGTAATTGCCGCCTCTGTGCCGCCAGTAATCATGATATCGGCGCTGCCGCGCTGAATAATCTGGAAAGCATCCCCGATTGCATTTGAACCGGAGGCGCAGGCGGATACTGCCGCATAATTTGGCCCTTTAAATCCAAGCCGAATCGATACCATTCCGGCTGACATGTCGGCAATCATCATAGGGATAAAAAATGGAGAAATCCTATTAGCTTTGCCTTCAACTACAAGTGAATGCTGGTTTTCAAATGTTATAATTCCCCCGATACCAGAACCAATAACAACGCCAGCGCGATTGGAATCATAATTGCCCTGACCTAATCCGGAATCATCATAAGCCATGTGCGCCGCGGCAATTGCGTACTGCTGCGACAAATCTACGCGTCGGCTTTCTTTCTTGGTCATGAAATCAAGCGGGTCGAATCCTTTGACCTCACCCGATATTTTGGAAGTCAGCTCAGAGCAATCGCACTTGGTGGTTAATCCTATTCCGGACTTGCCGTTTAAAAGGCTGTCCCGGAATTCATCAAGCGTATTGCCAATCGGAGACACCAACCCCATGCCGGTTATAACTACTTGGTTTCTCATAAGCTGTATCTTGCTTTAAATTAAAGATTTTTATTTAAATATTCGATAGCTTCGCCAACATTGGTAATCTTTGCCGCTTCATCCTCAGGAATCTGACAATCGAATTCCTCTTCGAGAGCCAAAATCAATTCAACCTGATCAAGTGAATCAGCATCAAGATCATCAACAAAACTGGCATTAGGGGTAACTTTCTCAGCGTCGACATTTAAACTATCAACAATAATATTCTTTACTCTTTCTTCGATAGAAGCCATTATTTCCTCCTTAACATATGTTCAAATTACTACAATTTACATAACCATTCCGCCATCGACATTTATCACCTGACCGGTAATATACGAGGCGGCATCCGAAATCAAAAATAAAACAAGACTGGCAATATCCTTAGGAACGCCGGGTTTCTTTAAGGGAATAACATTCAAGAAAGCGTCTTTAACATCTTGGGAGAGATTTTCGGTCATTTCGGTTTGAATATAACCCGGAGCGATTGCATTTACAGTGATGCCTCTGGCGCCCAACTCCTTGGCGGCAGATTTGGTCAGCGCTATCAAGCCTGCTTTCGAAGCGGCATAGTTAGCCTGACCGGCATTGCCAATCAGCCCAACAATCGATGAGATATTTACGATTCGCCCGTATCTTTTTTTCATCATTGCCCGCGCGGCGGCTTTAATGCATAAAAACGAGCCTTTCAAGTTAACATTCATCACCGAATCCCAGGCTTTCTCATCCAAACGAACAAGCAGATTATCGCGGGTAATCCCGGCATTATTGACAAGAATATCGATTCCGCCAAATGAGTCTGCTGCCGTTTTAAAAAGCCTGTTTACATCCTCAGGGTTTGAAATATCGCCGGCAACTGAAACGGCATTGATGCCCTGCTCTTTTAATTTGCTCGCCGCTTCATTTGCTTCCTGCTCCAAAATATCAGACACTATAATGTTTGCGCCGAGTTGTCCGATTCTTTCGGCTATAGCAAGCCCTATGCCTCTTGCCGAACCGGTAATCAAAGCGGTTTTGCCCGAAATTCCCTCAAAGCCTGTTAAATTACTCAACTTTTACTCCAGTAATATTTTCAAGATGCTTTATGCTATCAACGCCAATCCCTGTATATTGTTTCCCTTTTGATGATCTTTTTAGCAGCCCTAACAGAACTTTACCGGGACCAATCTCATAGAAATCTTCAACCCCCATATCATACATCTTCTCGATAGTAGGGTGCCATAATACCGGCGATGTTATTTGCTCGCACAGCAGTTGTTTCATTGTAGCGGGGTCATCTACAGGTTGGGCAGAAACATTAGCGATAACCGGGAAAGCAAACTTATTAAACTTAAGCGTTTCGATGAAATCGGTCATCTCGTCCTTTGCATGCTTCATCAAAGGCGAATGGTAAGCGCCGCCGACAGCCAGCATAATAGTCTTTTTAGCGCCGTTTTCTTTTAATCTGCCGCAAGCAGTCTCAACTGCCTTTTTTACGCCTGAAATAGCTGTCTGGGCGGGCGAATTGAAATTTGCCGGCACAACATCATCAATATCTTTTATTACTTCATTAACCTGATCTAATGTTAAGCCAATAATCGCCGCCATTGTGCCGGGGTTGTCATCACAGCATTTCTGCATCAAACGGGAACGCAAACCCACGGCTTTCAGCCCCTCCTCGAAAGAAAATACGCCGGCGGAAACCAAAGCCGAATATTCCCCAAGACTATGACCAGCGGCAATATCAGGTTTTATACCAGCCTTTTTCAGCAAAACGTCAATTATAACAGAATGCGTAAAAATTGCCGGTTGAGTATATTCTGTACGCACTAATTTTTCATCAGGCCCGTTAAAGCAGGCATTTTTGAGGTCGAGCTGAAGTATATCATCCGCTTTATCGAAATATTCTTGAGCTATAGGGAAATTATTGTATAAATCACTGCCCATTCCGACATACTGCGATGCCTGTCCGGGAAATAAAAACGATTTCATTTAAAGCTCCACAATAATCAATTCCCAAGTAAAGCTAATTTTGAAAAATATTGTCAATATTTCATCCTCAGAGTTATTAAATCGTATCTTTCATGATACTGTTTTTGGAATATCAGTATTAGTCTTATCTTTATTAAGATTATTAGCATTTAATTTTTCTTGAATAACATTATTAACATCTTTGCGCACTATATCCACTGCTACCAAGATAGCATTTTTTATCGCCTTGGGAGATGAATTGCCGTGGCCGATAATGCAAACGCCGTTTATTCCCAGAAGTACCGCCCCGCCATGGTCTGCCGAATCCAATGACTGCTTGAAGCTTCTGAAAGCGCCTTTCATTAAAAGCGCACCCAAAGCAGCAATCGGATTGCCGTGAATCTTCTGCTTGATTCGATTGCTCATGAAACTGCTGGTAGATTCGGCGAATTTCAGCACAACATTGCCGACAAAACCATCGCACACAACAACATCGGCGGTGCCTTTAAGGATATCGCGTCCCTCGACATTGCCGCAAAAATTCAAGCCTGAATTATCAAGCATTTTATGTGAAGCAATAGTCAATTCATTTCCTTTAGACTGTTCCTCTCCAATTGAAAGCAAACCGACTTTGGGGTTTTTTACTTTTAAAATGAATCTTGAATATAAACTGCCCATTATTCCAAACTGGTAAAGATGATGAGCCTTACAGTCCGAATTAGCGCCTACATCAAGGACTAAGACCACACCTTCCTCACTGGGGAATAAAGCTGCAATTGCCGGCCGGCTTACGCCCTTTAAACGTCCTAATGTAAACAGTGAGGCTGTCATCACTGCGCCGGTATTACCGGCAGAAACGAAAGCATCGACTTTACCTTCTTTTTGAAGAGTTAAGCCTACATTTATAGACGATTTCTTTTTATGTCTGACCGCATCAATCGGACTGTCGCTCATGTCGATAATCTCAGGGGCATCAACAATTTCAATTGGTAGTTTTTCGGATTTTAAGCTTTCGAGTTCGCGTTGAATCCTTTCGGCATTGCCAACCAATATCAAATGCACATGCGGCTGCAGCACACGATAACACATCACCACGCCAGCTACAATTGAAAAAGGGGCGTTGTCACCGCCCATGGCATCGATAGCTATCCTGATTTTAGAATCAGCTTTACCCATTTATCTATTCTTGAGTAACGGCAATAACTTCGCGGCCATTGTACCAGCCGCAGCTTGGGCAAATCTGGTGCGGCAGTTTTTTCTCATGGCAATGAGGACACTCCATTACATTAGGCGCAGTTAAAACCCAATTGGTTCGTCTTTTGGCGCCGCGCGCTTTTGAATGTCGTCTTTTTGGAAGGGGCATTTTATCTCCTTACAGTTAATAATTTCTATTCGAATTGATCGTCATAAAGATTCTTTAAAGTTTCCCATCGTTCATCTGTTTTGTCGGGCATGCAATTGCATTCTTCCTCATTTAGATTAATGCCGCACATGGGACACAAACCTTTGCAGTCCTCACTGCATAATGGTTTCATTGATATTTGTAAAACTATTGAATCACGCACTCTATCAGAAATATCAATAAAAGTCTGGGTTTTCGGAATCATCTCAAATTCATCATTATCCTCATCCGAATTCATTATCGGTGAATCTGTCATTTGAACTACAAATTGCAGTCTTTCCCGTACCGGGAGATCGAATATTTCAAGACATCGGCTGCATTCCACTTCAACATCAGTATGCACTTCTCCCTGACAGATTAACTCATCGCCGGAGAGAACAATGCTCAAGTCAACTTCTATCGGCATGGGGAACTTAACGCCTGTAACCGATATATCCATTTCCTCTGCCGATTCAGAGAAATGAAAATCATTTCCCTCGGGCGTAATTTCTCTAATTTCAATCTTCATCAGCATCGAAATAACTACAACTTCAAAGGCATGTCAAGAAAAATTTTTAACAGGAGTTCTCTCATCTATTTACGGAAACAGCAGGTTGTTCATACCATGTCGTTGACAAAACCCGACCCGACTGGAAAATCGGGGCTATTAAGTTTTGATTATTAATATAACCACTTAGTATAGTCGAGATTTTCCAGCCCCGACTATTCAGACTGTTAACAAAGAGTCAGGTTGAAATATGGCCAATAAAAAGGAAATTTTCAAAAATTAATATAATTTATAAGCCATTGGCAGGACAGGCATTTCTGTCTGTCTATGTCAGACAGAAATATCTGATCTACTAACCGCTCTTATCAAATTCTTTAATATTACCTTTTATCAACAATCCGTTTGGCATGCATTAAGATGTTCGCCTGAGGCGGACAAAAAGCCGGACAGCAGTGGAATCTTTTGAAAAAATACCTTGACTCACAACTGATTGAGACTTTATAATCATCAAATTGGGAAAGAGTTACAATTGTCAAATAACTGGTTTTTAATTAGTACACGGTTATTAGGCTTCAATCATTTAATAACTTAATCTTAGGGAGCGGACGAAAAAGTGAGAAAAGTATATATTATCCAAAATGTTTGCATTGTTGTTGCAATTTTAATGATTACAAGTTGTGGAGTTTTTATAAAGGGCAAAGACCCCGTCCTACAAATGAGTCCTTATGAGGATAATACCGCTTTTTACGGCAAAGTTGTTGATTTGTCGACTCAAGAGCCGCCTCGATATCCAATAAAAATCTCTTTGGAACCCGACGATCCCGGCAATCATTTAGTTGTTGACGGCCAATATTTTTATATTGAGGATAAAGGACTCGAACCGGACTACGATTACACATTGAATATTAGAGCTCAGTATTATATTGAACATGAAATGCCTTTAAAATATGAATCCGGCAAGAGCCAGAATCTTGGCATAATACAGTTGAAATATATTGAGGCCTGGTTAAACGGTCCTTTTGAGCTGGGACCTTTTGAGGGATTCAATCCGGGTTCCGGAATAATTGAAAAGCATGGCTGGAGCATATCCTCGTTTTTAAACCACTGGCGAACTAATTTCAGTGACCGTCCGTTTAAATTTGATGATGTTAAAAGCTATGTGCAAGAATCTCTTGGCGAAAATGCCTCGGATGTTAAAAAGGATGAAATAAAACAGGCGATAAAAAAATGGTTAGCTGAAAATCAAATAGAAAAATATGGCCGTCAATCATATAAACTTAAATAACTTAGAGCCTGAGGGCGATAATAATGCATACTTTTTGGAGATGAATCTATGTTTAATATGAAAAAGAAAAGAAAATTATCATTAAATAACACGCGCGGAGGCGTTTCGTTTACCGGAATCGTACTGGCTGTAATACTAATAGTTACGGTATTGGTGCTGTTTTTTCTTTTGAAAGAGGTTTTAAAAGAAGAAAAAGTTATCCTGACGATTCAAGCGCAGGATTCTGTCGGCGACCCGCTTGCGGGAGTTGAAATATTTATTGATGATATATTTGTTGCTTCCACAGATTCGCTTGGCGAATATCAATATATTTATTCTGCCAGCGATGAGGGCAAGACCATATCAATAAAAGCGACAATAGACGATTATCAGGAATTAGAAGTCAAACGTTTGCTGGGCATTAATCCGGTGATGGTTCCTCTCACGATGCTAAGACCCTTTGCCGATATAACATTCACTACAATTGACAGCATCTCCAACAAACCGGTTAAGGGGGTTGATATTTATGTGGCCGGCGAGAAAATCGGAACCACCGGTTCAGATGGCATCTTAGCTGTTCCATCCAATACGGTACGTCTGCATGATTTAGTTTATGTGCAATTGGAGGGAAAAAGATACAATCGAAAAACGGAAAGCGTTGATATAGCCAGTTTGGATTACAACAAAACCTTTGAAATAGTGAAAAAGAAGACGAGAGCAAGGCGTCCCCGCCCTAAAAAGAAACAACCTTTGCCGCCTGTGATATCTGTTATTGAAACTCCCGAGATGGAATTTAAATCTGACGCGCCTGTTCCTATCAAAGCAGTCGAGGAAAATTCGGATGATACGACTCATCTGATTATAAACAGCGCTTTCAATTTATATAAGGATAAAAACTACCGTTCGGCTTTAGATGACTACAATAAATTAACTAGCATGAGACGGTGGTCTGCTCGGGCTGATTTCTGGCTGTACAGCGCCGATTGCGCGATTCACCTTTCGGGTGATAAATATGGGCGATACAATCGGGCAATTCTTGACAGCGCGCTTACATTCTTAGAAAATGCCCAGCGTTACGAGGCTTATATCAAGGGTGATGTTTTCTCTGCCTTAGTAAAAATAAAAGTGGGAGAAACTTACGCTTATTTGTGCGAAACCCAGATAGGTGTAAATCATGAACGCGAGGCGGAATTCCGCAACAAGGCAGACCTTTATTTAAGCGAAGGGTTGACAATGCTTACAAACCAGAAACTCAACAATACGGATCTTTATAAATTTGCGCTTAGCTTGAGAGACGATGTTGGTCAATATTAGGCTGTTTAATATGCTAATCAGAAGATTGTCCGCCGCTTTTATAATTTGCGTTATTTTAGCGTCATGCGGGGAAAGAAAAGATAAGTCATCCGCCAAACAAGACCTGGCAAGTTTTGGCTCTTATTATGCCGGAAACATATCCCGCATACTCAATGCCGACAGCTTGACTGCTGTTGACAGCTTGAGGATTCTGGAAAACGGTTATTATCAAGCCTCGTTTAATGCTCAGCTGTTTAAATTTCAAAAGGCGCTGGCAAAATCTTATTTCGCTGCCTGTCA
Source organism: Candidatus Zixiibacteriota bacterium (assembly GCA_021159005.1). Lineage (NCBI taxonomy): Bacteria > Pseudomonadati > Candidatus Zixiibacteriota > Candidatus Zixiibacteriota bacterium. Next base: position 13,383 of record JAGGSN010000057.1, read on the forward strand.
TGAAAAATGTGAAACCAAGAAATGCTCGCCGGGCAATATAATTAACGCCGCCATTGCTCACTACTTCGATGGCTGCAGCGATTCTGTATTGTTCCTGTGTGATTTAATAGATAAAACAAATAAGGATATTCCCCCTGAAGTTAATGAAATTAAAACAACGCTGTTAACTGTTATGTCGGTTGATTGGCAAGGTAAGCTGGATGATTTAATAAAAACGGGCGATATTAAGACTCCAACGGGAAAGAGTTTTCTATCGATTGTCTCGATGGATAGAGCATATGACCCGAATTACTGGATTGATAACATATCAAAAAAATCGAAAGGGTTAGAGCAATTGCCATTAAGGTATGCCTACTCTTATGCGCTGGCGCTTTCGGGCGAGGTTGTCAAAGCTTGGGAGACTATTCCTGATTATGCCCCTTTTGATACAGCTTATCCGCCCCCTTCTTTCACCGAGAATCTCGTTATAGGCGATTCCACTTTAGCGCAAAAATTGTATCTGCCAATAAACTTATATATACGGAAACAAGTTGATGAAATGCTGCTAATCTATCTGCTTAATAGCGGCTATGCGGCAATAAATCCGCCAAGTGCCGTAGCTTTAAAGGCTTTATCGCAGATTAAAAAGCTAAGCGCGCCCGAAATCGATTCACCGTTTGAGGCATCTGAAACAGACAGTCTTCCCGGTTCTTTCGATAAAGAGCTGACATTCATTTTATCGCATATTGAAGACAATCAAAACACTTCTGATATTTTTAAACAGCTTCATAACCCGATTTCGAGGGCGGCTTTCCTGAAACTTTTATCAGATAAGCCTGAGAATGATTATTCTCCCGAAATGACAAAATTGATAAACGGTGAAATCAATGATGTTAGAAAAAACATTAACGATTTGCCGGAGATAATATATTGGCAGAGCAGTATTTTCCTTTCTGGGGCGATATATAATGTTGCCGGTCCGGTAGAATCTTTCAGCCAATTAAATAATATTGGCCGCGTTGACTTATCGGTGAGGAATAATTCTCCGGAATGGCTGGCGCTTTATGCCCGGGTGGGGCTGGAGGAAGGATCGCAGATTTCCATAGTTACCTTGGTATCGTTTAATATAACGCGTTATTATCCCTATGCGATAGGGCTTTATGAGACAATGCAGAACTATAAACTTCTATGCAAATATTTTTGAGGAGCGTATGAAATCAATGAAAGCAAACATCCAAATTTTGGCGGCAGCATTAATACTTTGTTTGATAGCCGGTTCCGTTATGGCTCAATTTGGAACGGAGATGGTTTATTATGAATTGAACAAACCGCAGCGCAATCTCAATCCGATTTCGGCTAACGACCTTCAAGTTTTCAGGATTGACGAATTAATCTTTGATGCTCTTTACAGCTGGGACCCTCAAGGCAATATCATTCCTCAAATGGCTCAAGGCTTGCCGAAAAGCATAGACGATGGCAAGGGGGCGCTGGTGATGTTGAAAAACAATCTGAAGTGGCCGGATTCCTCTGAGATAACCGTTGATGATGTAATATTAACATTCACCAAAAAATACACTGAAATAGACGACACTCGCCGGCGTCTTGAACTTATCAAGTCGGTAAATCCCGGTGAGGCTCCAAACAGCATTATCTTTAAATTTGAACGGAAAGTTGCGCATCCCGAGCGGCTATTAGCTAATATTTTTATTCTTCCCAGCAAAAAGCTGGATACATCTAAAAAATTCAGCTATTTTTGCGAACATCCAATGGGGGCAGGACCATATGGACTGGATAATATATCGATATCGCGTAATTCTTACTACTTCATTAAAAATCCAAACTATAGCACTATTGCGGCTGGCCGTCCGTTGATAGACCGAGTAAAACTAATGTACTGGTGGAGCAAAGCGGCTTGGATTCCCAATATCTTAGACGGCGTGGTGGATATACTTCCGGGCATGGAATTTAATCCCGAGTTAAGCTCAAAACCCCGTATTATCAGCAAACCGGTTAACACCAACACAGTCGCTATGATTTTGATTAATACAAATGATCCGGTGTTGAAAAATATCGACATAAGAAATGGGCTTCAGCACATTATTTCGAGAAATGATATCTATGATAAGAAATATTTCGGTGATTCGACTCTCGTATTGACAGGACCGTATTCTCCCGCCAGTCATTTTTTCAATTATAAAGTTCCCTCATGGGTCTACAGCCCCGAAAAAGCGCATTCTCTTTTCAGGAAGTCCGGTTTGCTAACGGTGAATAACGGCAAGGTTATGAATAAAAAGGACAACAAGCAATGGAAGCTTTCGCTGAAAACATTCATAACCGCCGCCGGCGAACGTGAAAATCTCAGGGATGCCCTTGAGGCCGTTAATTCCTATTTATATAGCGGCGGCATCAATTCCAAAATCGAATACCTGCCTATGGAGGGCTACGTTCGAGCTTTGGAGAAAGGCGATTTTCAGTTGATTTATATGGAAATCACTTTTGACGATAATTTTGATATCGAGCCGTATTTCTCATCAAGTGCTATCCGTCGAAACGGCGGACGCAACTATGGCGGTTATTCCAATTCTAAAGTTGACAAAGCATTTGCGCAATTGAGTAAGTCATCGGTGCCCCAGGAACAGCAGAATATCGGCAAAGAGATTCACCAGCTTCTGCATGATGACCCGCCTGCCTTATTTCTCTGGAATCTGTTGAAGTGGAGTTATGTCAGGATGGAGCTTGAAGATGTCAATATTATGCCGTTTTACTTTTTCAGCACTATCGACCAGTGGAAGAAAAAAGCTGAATAGTGTTTGGGATTGGCGTTAGAAAGTCTTTGCTGAACGCAGTTTGATAATCATTATTTATAGGAATTTCTTTTGTTAATGTCGAGCCATAAAAAAGCTCAGCGCATAGGGGCGTATTGCATACGCCCTCTGAATTACCAGGCGCGTTTGATAACTATAGTGAAACTTGGAAACACAGATGAATAATCTGCTTAAGAAATACTTTTTCATACTAATTAAAATTGCGGTTGTGCCGGCGGTTGTTACTATTGTTGTATGGCTGGCTTTCAAATTTGTTGGCGGCGAAATTATTGCTAATTACGAAGGGCCAGGGATACTCAGTTGGCTTAGCCGCTTGTATTTCAATTTTGATTTTGGCATTGCCGGCGGCTGGGCTTTAAGCAATCAGCCGGTGGCGCCATATCTCTGGGGAGCTATCGCCACTACCGGGACAATAACATTTATTGCAATAGCGGTTGTCATTGTGATAAGTCTGTTTTGGTCATACATCTTTTGGAGGTATCCATTCAGCATTTGGTCTAAATCCGGCTCTATGGTCATTCGGTTTTTCTCAAGCTGGCCTATATTAATCGGGGCGATAATATTAGCGGTTGTGTCAAAAGGACAGGCATTTTCATCAATACTATTGCCGGCGTTGGCGCTGGCGTTTTTCGATAACAACCTGAACGATTTTAAGGACAACCTGAATGACGAGATAAAAAACGTCCTGAATTCTGATTATGCCGCCGCCGTAGTCGGGCAGGGTAGGAATTTTTTTAAAAACCTCAGCCCTGAGATATTATGGAAAATATTATCATTTATAAGTTCTCGATTGCCGGCATTGGTATCTGGGATAATTATCCTTGAGCTGTATTTTAATATAAACGGTATTTATACATTCCTAAAGATGTTTTATGAGACTCGCGACTTGAACGCCATTTTGGGGATTACTTTTTTGGTATCATTTCTGCTGGCAATTTGGAGTTCGATTTTTACGGTTATTCATTCGCTAATCGATCCCAGGCAAAGGTAATAATAAATGACGCGCTCTAATACAGACAAAACCAAAATGAAAAAGTTTAGCCTGATGCTTTTTTATATTTATATTATTGTAGTGCTAACTGCCTTTATCTGGCCGTATTTTACAGAATCATCATCTGCCGGCAGTTTTTCGCTGCCGTCGCCGGAGGAAAAAATACCCAGCTTGTCTCACCCTTTTGGATTGGATGATTTAGGTCATGATGTTCTAAGCGTTGTCCTTTCCGGTTTCAAAACAAGCTTTGTAAGCGGTTTATTAGCGACTGCTTTATTTCTCGTTGTTGGTCTTGTGATGGGCATTTTTATTGGCTTCGAGGATAATCCTTTAGCCGGTTTTGCCGGCGGCATATCCAACAGCTTAAACTCGGTACCCAAGTTTTTCGCTTTGTTTATAGGCTTTATCATAATTGGTACCTACAAGCCGTTCTTGTTGATGGCCATGCTTGGCATATTATGCGCGCCGCGTTTAGCAGAGATACTCAGGTTTAAAATTTCGCACTATCGGAAAGAGGATTTTTACGATGCGGCAATCGCCTTAGGTCTTTCGCCATTCACTGTTATCTGGAAGCATATTATATGGTACAACACCAGAAAATCGATATTTTCCGAACTGGCTTATATGTTTGGTTATGCCATATTAAGCGAAGCTACCTTATCTTTTATATTGCTTGGTTCCCCCGGACGGGGATGGCATAGCTGGGGCACTATAATTAATAATGAACTATCAAGTTTTTCTGCATTCATTTACAACTTATTCAACCCCTCTGTGAGGGTCGATTTGATTACCGATAACCCGCTTAAATTTCTTATGCCATTTGCCGCCTTAGTCCTTACGGTTATGCTGTTTTCCGTTCTCTCCCGTAAATTCAGCGAGGAGGAGTAAGATGACGGAAGACTTCTTGATAAAGCTGACTAACCTGTCTGTCAGGCTGGCAGATTCAAACGCGCTGAAGTATTTAGTGAGGCATTCCGAACTGGAACTTCATAACGAGAAAGCAGTGGGCTTAGTGGGTGAATCAGGCAGCGGCAAGACGCTTACAGTAAGCTCAATTTTAGGGATAATTTCGTTTTTACCGGGCATCACCAGCGGCGAGCTGCAGCTGAATTATGACGGCAATAAAGCGAATATATGGAATGACGCTCCTTGGAGAAATCATCCTGAGGCTAAGCTGGAGGGGTTATCGGATGCTGACTTTAACCGCAAAGAGTATTTTTTATGGCAGAGGAAAATCGCCTCAAGGATGAAACGGTATAGAGGCAAAAAAATCAGCATTATTTTCCAGCGGGCTAAAACAAGTCTAAATCCGTTCTTAACAATCAAAAACCAAATATATGAATCATTGACCATAGCGGGCGAGGCAAAAGATTATGACCGCATGCTTGAATGGCTTGCCAATTGCGGGTTTACTTTAAATGAGGCAAAACGGATTGCCGGGATGTATCCGCATCAGCTTTCTGGCGGCCAGGCTCAGAGGGCTATGATGGCGGTTACTTTAAGCAGTCAGGCGACCACTATTATCGCCGATGAGCCAACCACCGGTTTGGATGCCAAACTTCAGGTAGAGACATTGGTATTTATAAAAAGGATGCTGGACCAGCATAAAAGGTCGGCGGTTATTGTATCTCATAATCTTTATTCGGTGTCAAAATTTACTGATGTATGCTATGTCATGTATAGAGGCTTAACAGTAGAGAAGGGACCGACATCGAAAATCCTCAAACCGGCCGGGGATAACCATCCCTATACTCGGAAGCTGAGAGAGGGTGTTGAGAAAAACAGGCAGATTGGCCGAATTGTAACCGGTGAGATAACGGGCTGTCCCTTTTATCCCAACTGCGATTTGTATAAGAAAATGGCATCCTCCGAGCAAGCCAAGTGCAGAGAGGAATTGCCGCCGAAGATTAATATTGACAGCAATCATTTTATAAGGTGCTGGGCGTTTGATGAGTAATAACGAAATAATATTGAACGGTACTGGGCTTTCCAAGAGCTTTGCCTCGAATGCTGGTTTTAGCCTGTTTTCGAAAAGTCAGGTTAAGGCTTTGCAGGATGTTGATATTACAATACATCGGGGTGAGAAAATCGGACTTATCGGCAGAAGCGGTTCGGGCAAGTCGACCTTGATTCGCTGTTTGGCAAAATTAATTACACCTGATAAAGGCCGGATATTTTTCATGGGAAAAGATGTAACATCTATGCCGCTCAAGCAATTTAAGAATATGAGAAAGTATATTCAAGTGATTTTCCAGAATAATTACTCAGCTTTGAATCCGGGTATGAAAATCAGAGAAATGCTTCATGAAACTGCCAAGCTAAGCGGCTATAACAACGGCATTGACCAGCTAATTGAGGGACAGATGGATAAGGTAAGCCTTTCGACGGCTCTGCTTGAAAGGTATCCGCGTGAGCTATCAGGCGGAGAATGCCGCCGTATCGGTATAGCCATGATCGACCTTATAAGCCCCGATTTATTATTAGCGGATGAGCCGGTTACTGCTTTGGATTATATCAACAAATGGGAAATCCTGTCGCTTTTTGAGAAGCTGAATAAAGAAAAAAACCTTGCCCTTTTAATAGCCACTCACGATTTGGAAGCGATGCTGGAAATTGTCAACCGGGTTATTGTTATGTATGGTGGAATAATAGTCGAGATGCTCCCAATTGAACAGCTCTGGGAATGCTGTCATCCTCATACGGTTGAATTGGTCAGGTATCACGGCTTTTTAAAAAATAAGTTGACAGTTGATGTTCTATCGTCATATAATTCTAAGACAAAGGACTTATCGGCTGAAAGTATCAAGACAGGCTGTGTATTTGTCAATAATTGTCAGAGGTATCAGATTTTAGGGAAACCGGAGATATGCAGGGAAAAACAACCTCCGCTGACTGATAATGGAAACGAGCACAAAACAGCTTGTTATTTTTATAATAAGGTAGAAGAGTAATGCTTATCAGAATTTTTACTTCAATTGTATTAACGGCGGTTATCTTCACGCTAAATATATCAGCTATAGCCGGAAGTGTCGCCGACAGCAAGATGAAAAACGGCAAAATTCTTATTAAAAAAGCGCTGCCTGCGGAAGGTGATAAGAAAGCTAATTATATCTATAAGGCCAAACGTGAATTCGAAAGGGCATCCTCTGCCGAACCGGATAACCATTTGCCGTATTACTGGCAAGCAGTTATCACGTTTTACCTTGAGGACGACTCTACAAAATCAGCCAAGCTTTATAATAAGGCCTTGAATCGAGGGGCTGAGGACTATCCCGAACCATGGCTGTATAAAACTGATAATCATTTGCTGTCAGCTTTTAAGGGCGATTTTTCCTGGGTAAAAGAGGCTGAAGAATTGCCGGTTGTCGAGGAAATTGCTGAAGTGATTCCTGTTGAAAAACCTGCTAACCCGGCGGCGATTCTTGAAGGACTAATAGCCTCTAATAATATCGTATCTGCGGAGTCGCTTTACAATGAGCTTATAGTTTTACCCGAACACAAATCGAATACCGAACTTATGTATCAGGGTTTGATGTTGAATCTTTATCAGGGACAAACCAGACAGGCATCCGATTTGCTTGAGCAAATTCGGGAAATGACCGGCAAGAAATCAAAAGTATACAAGAAAGCGGCAGCACTTTATGATACGGTGCTTGATTCGGTAATTATCAGCACCAAACAGCTTGAAAGGGATGGCGAAAGCACAAAAGCTTTAGCCGTTTTATCAAAATGGCAGCCGAATAGATTAGTTCCCAAAAGCCCGGCGCGCGCGCGGTTGATGATTAGGTATTCGTCAATACTTTTTGCCAACAATAACTTTACCGCTGTCGAATCGATGCTTCAGTTGTACAAAGAAAACGGATATAAAAAAACTAAACCATATAAGAAACTTAAAAAAGACTTAGAGGAAGCTTCAGAGCAACAAGCAAAAGATTTAGAAGTAGTTGAGCTTGTGGAAACTAAAACAAAGGAGCTGCCTGAAGGAACAGTAAATTATATAACCTTGTCGCCTCCCGGGGGAGATATTGTCAAAGTAGTCGTTGATAAAATCAATCCGACTACCGGCAAGGTTTTAGAATCGGAGATGTGGGAAACGTACAGCCCCAAAAAACTGTCGACTGGCGCTGCCTATAAATTAACGGTACATAAAAAAAGAGAACGAAAAGCGCCCAAATATATCGCTGTAGTAGGAATTATAACAACTTTATTGATAATGAGATAGAAGGTAAAATGAAAAAATTTACAGCAATAACAGTATGCCTGTTTGTCATGTGGGGAGCATCAGCCCTGGCAGCATCAAAAGATGACAACCGAATGGAAACCGCCGAACAAGCATTTAAAGAGAAAAGCTATACTGATGCTAAAGCGATTTTCAACAGTTTAAAGGATAAGCCAAAGTTTCGTGCAAAATGCTATTTGTATCTGGCTATGACATATTATGAAACAGGTTTTATAGAAAACACTATCGACTGCTTGAATAAATTTAAAAGCTATGTTACAGACAAAACCGATCTCACTTTGCTGACTGCAGCGGATAACCTAACAAATGAGATTGAAAGTAATTTCAGCGCTCTTGATATTGTTATATTCAGCCAAGAGGAACAAAAGGGAGTTGATCCCGGCTACTATAATTTGCTTTTTCTATCAGAAGGCGGGTTAAACCCGGCGCAGGAGGCAAGACTAAGTGTTATCAATAAAGTGGTAACTCAATCGCAGGGCATCTTAAACTGGCAGAGCGACGGCACATTCTTAAAAGGGACTGTTAATTATTTCCCTGTTAAAATGTTCGAGACAACTCCTTTGATTGCGGAAGTCAACGGTATTCCGGTTTATTTCAGGTACGATTTTCAGACATTACAGGGCTTATGGATTCCTTATGACATCCTCGAAACAAGCGAAGCGCCTGAACCATCGATAGCTTTTAGCGAAAGCTTCGACCGCGCTTATAGTCAGGATGATTCCTCGAAAAGCAATAAATCCAAATTTGTTGTTATTGGGACAGCTTTGGGGGCGGTTATCACCGCTATTGCTTTTGCGATATTTTAGCGGGAAGGATTATGTTTTTTAGAAGATTACAACTGCTGCTTTTATTGCTTGTTTTATGCCTGTGTATTGAAGCGGTGGGGCAGGGCAAAAAGTCTATCTGCGACGACCTGTTCCAGACAGGTCAACTGGAAACCGCCTTAGAATGTTATCAGGGAATTTACGAACTTAATTCTGATGATCCCCTTGTTAATTTAAGGCTGTGCAAGATTATTGAAGCGATTGGCGATGTGGAAAATATCGGTCCGTATATTGGCAAAATCGACAGTTCATCAACGGAGGCGTTAAGTTTCCTTGAGTATCTTAATTCCAATTACCAGACTTTGAAGGTTGAACTTACCGGAGAGATAAAGTGTCCTCTTTATTTTGCGGGTAAAACTTTAGCCGAGTTTACACCGCCCTCCGATCTAAGCCAGGCGAAAGCCGCTCGTCTCGCGACGATAAACTCTGTTTATAATCCCGGAATACTGATGTTTCATAAAACAGACCCAACTACCGGCATCTCTGAGATACGTTATTTCCCTGTTGTTACCGATGTGCCCCTTCCATACAATGTTAAATTATCAGACAGTTCATATAATTTGAATTTTAATTTCCTTAATAAGGAACCTTTACAAATAGACTGCAGCGATCTGGATTCAATGTATTGCCGGGTGCCGGAAAGTATCGCTGAGGTTCAGGTCGAGATTGATGATACCGATTTTGATGTATCGTTAAGGAAAGCTGTCTTAGCAGATTCGGCTGGTTTTAATTTTGTGAATACAAGATATTATATAAATCAGGGAGTGAAGCCCGTTTTACATTATCAGAAAAAAGGAATTCAACAAAAAGGCAAGAAGTATTTTGTAATGACATCTGCGATTTTAACTGTTGCGATGCTTCTTTTTCAAAGGTAAGGATATATGAAAATTCGTTTGTTAATAACATGGATGACAGTATTGTTGATTGCCGGTACGGCATTATCAGATGAGCTTATAGATTTTGTAGATAAGCCGCGCTTATTAAACACCGGCGAGGCGGGACAAGGAGAAAATCATTTCCGTCCCCGATGGAGCGGCGACGGCAGCTGGCTGTCTTTTGAGTTAATTGACGACAACTCCTTGCGAGTGTTTACAACGGTACCAGGTTCTGATTTCATATATGAATGCCGCAGCAAGCAGAAAGACAGCTATTCCGGCGCTTTAGATTTATTCGGCGGCGGCAACAGCGGCAAGCTTGCTATTACACGTTTATCGTGGGCTAAACAGCCATTTAATAATACGGCTATGTTTTGTTTTGTCGATAACGGCGTATTATATAAATCATTCGCTTTTATTTCGGGTGATAAACCGTCAGTAGCGCCTATCGGACAATTTATTTCAAGCGCAAAAATGACGGGAGTTGGCAAAAAGAACGGTTTGTTTATCCCCGAACTCGGCTATACTCCACTTAAGGGGCAGCCGCCGGTAGTTTTTACCGACAACGACACAGGCAAGCTTTTTGCAATAACCGAGATGCAGAATTTAGTGCAGATGACTTTTAGTAAACCGGATGAAGCGTTTTCTGATTACTGCGCCAAATTCAAACCGGTTGACAACGCCGCCATTGTTTTTATGCGGGCTTATGAGGGCAACTCGGAGCTTTACTTGATTGAGGATATTACTCATCCCGAAGAAAGTTTAAAATTACTTTTAAGCTGGAAAAAATCGGATGAAGTAGCGCCCAACTGGTCGCCGGATGGTAAAAAGATAGCTTTCTATTCTAATCGCCATAAAAATGGCAGCAGTAAAAAACAGTGGGACCTTTATTATATGGACCTGTCGGCCGGCGGTGAACCAACGCTGTTAGCATCGAATATCCGGCCTGATAATATAGACGAGAAAATTGCGCCCCCCTATATCGGGCCGCAATGGATGGGCGATGATGTGATAATATTTATCAGCGATGACAAACCCAACAAGGACCCTATGATGTATGTTCAATTGTCCACCGGCAGTATTGAGATTTTACCGGTGGGAACGATTCTTAATGATTGTCCTAATGTATATGATGCCGGCGATGGCACCTATCTTCTGGCATATACGACTTTTGGAAAGAAAACTACAGACCTGACGCAGCCGGATATAACAAATAAAATATACTATGCAAAAATGATATTCAGCGAGTGAGCTTGGAGGATATATGGTATTGATGAGAAAAATAATTTTTCTGATAATAATAATCTTTATGCTTGGCGCTTCGAAAGCTAACGCGGTCAATCTCAATATTACTTTTGAACCGGATGACACTCTTGAAATAGCCGAGGGAACTCTGGATTCTGTAACCGTAAGGTTTGTAGAACATACAGGAGGTCCCAGTGATCCGCATCCGCCTGTTTCGATTGTAGATCCGCCAAGTTTCATATCAACCTCTATAACATGGGATTTTGATGCTGGTGATCCGAGAACTAATGTAATCATTAGAGCAAATCCGGGTTATTCAGACGCAGGCAGTTGCAGCATAGACATAACAGCCAGCGACCTTAACGCAGATGATACAACAGTAACTCTTACGGTTATAATTAATAATAGCAACAGGGCGCCCGTTATAGAAAATCTGCCGACTACAATAGATATCAATGAGGGCGACAATACGGTTTTCGCGGTAGCCGCCACTGATCTTGATGGCGATATTGACAATTATTCTATGACTCCGAGCATTGATTGGGTAAGCATAAATACCTCTACCGGCGCTATTACTGTGAGCGCTGTGCCCGATTCTGTTGCCGATTGGAATAATGACACCGTTTTGAGAGTATTCAACGTTACTGTTGAAGACCTCGCTAATGATACGGATACTGAAAATTTCACGGTAAGGGTTCAGAATGTTAACCGGCCGCCGGTATTCCAGAAACCATCACAGGATACTGTAGTTGCAACATATCAGGCTGACACCAGTTCTATTATATTTTACGCGACTGATGAAGACACCCAGTACGAAAGCGATGATGTCAGTTATTCAAATTTGGATGATATAGTAACCGAGTTGGGCAATGCCGGCTGGTATGTTTCGATTGATGACTTAAATGATTCACTAAAATTGACAGTAAGTCCCCCGCACGATTTTGAGGGATTGTATGGCGCATCGTTCAGATTTGCGGCTTATGACTTGGCGTTTGATACTACTCTTGTTAGAATCAGTTTCATAGTAGTTGATAATATCCCGCCGGATACTATCACATCACTAAGCGGAAGCGTTTCGGGTATGGCATTCGGCAAGGTTGAGCTTGAATGGGATGCGCCGCATGAGGATATGAATATAAGCTCAAGCGGGGCAGTTAACGCTTATTATATAAAATATGCGACATCCGCGCCCGCCAATTCGAACGACTGGAATTGGTGGAACAGCACAGCGGAATATATTACCCAGAATCCCCCTTATCCGCCGGCGACACCTGGTAATACTGACAACGTTATAATTGATGGCTTAACAGAATATCAGAATTACTGGTTTGGCATCATGGCAAGGGATGCCGCTAATGAAACATCAATAGTATATATAAATACCGATTCTATCAAGGCCAAATCACAGGCTCCCGAAATAGCTATCGCCGAACTTGATTCGGTTTTGCCCGAAACGGAATTTACTATCAAGTGCGCTGTCTCTGATTCCGGCGGAACAATTGACAGCATATCCTTTTCGTTCGACAGCCTGACCTGGGCGGATATCGCCGCTGTCGATTCGGTATCCGATTCATCAGCCTCATTTATAAGAAAACATTTCCATATTGACACAACTATAAGCTCAAATTCAACTCTCTATGTTAAAGCTTATGATTCTCAAGTTTGGGGGTACGCCAGCAGACTTATATATATAGACAACACACCTCCCGCTGTGCCTATCGTAACTGATAGTACTGATGGTACATTAGTCAATGATCCCCTTTTCTATTTTGCCGGAACGAAAGAAACTGGCGCAACCGTATGGGCATTTGTGAAATTTGGCGGAAATCCCGGCAGCAGTATCCGGCTAACTGAAGAAGGCGACAACAGCACAACTTGGCAGGATACAATATCCGCCTACTATCAGGGACAGATTAGCTTCAGGTTTTATGCAACCGATGAGGCGGGCAATCCCAGCGACAGCACATCGGAGCATATTTATACATTAGATACGGAAGCGCCTTATATAGTCGGGTCGCCTATTGTAACGCAATATACCAACGAACAGCAAACTTCCTCAGCAGTGATGAATATTTTATTCAATGAAGCGTTAGATTCAAATACGGTTGGGCGGGATGATTTCACTATTGTCAATCAAGATACAGTTCTTACAATTGATTCTTTAACCGAGCTTGTCTTTCTGCAGTATTCGGTAAGAATTGATTTTTCGGATTCATTAACAACTGCATTATTAGAACTTATTTCTCAATCAACCGGAAATTATCCGGTATTATCAATAGATTCTGCTTCATTTACAGATATGGCCGGTAATTATAACAATGATATTTCAATAACTTTCCAATCAAATCTGAATGTTATTGACGATACAACGATTGTCTTTACAAATTCGACAAACATAAATCCCGACTCGGCTTCATTTACTATCGAGTTTACAACGAGCCAGATATCATATTTCACATTTTCCATATTAAATGAGCAGGGTAATATCGTTTACAGCATAATTGAAAATCCGCTCAGCGCCGGCGATCATTCATATACATGGGTGGATACAATAGACGGCAGTCCGGCTCCCGATGGCTGGTATAAAGCTCGTTTTTCCGCTCGTCCTTATCCGGTAAGTCCCTACGATTTGCCTATTGAGGTTGTGCTGATTCTGGATTCATATGCGCCCTACGAGGCGAGCTTCTTTCCCAATTCAGGTTCCGACAGCAATTCTGCCAGAGTGATAAACAGTCTGCCGCGATTTGAGCTTGTGGTGGGCGATACGGGAGCGGTAAGCGCCAATGCCCGGGCTGAAATAGTCAATCCATTCTTAGTCTATGGCGACTCTGATGCCGACACTTTATTCTTCTCGGAAAATGATTCAATACCCAACCTGTGGCTTACCGATTCGTTAGCGGCTCCGCTGACAGTGGGATTATATGAGATGACTTTGGTGATTGCCGATTCGGCAGGCAACTTAAGCAGCTATGCTAAATATTACGAGGTAACAGATGACAGCGGAGTTGCCGGTTTTTTGAATTATCCCAATCCATTCGCTCCATCCATAGAGCAAACAGCCATTGTATATAATCTCGGCGGTGATATTACCGAGCTGAAGCTTGAAATATATGATACCAGCGGCGATTTAGTATATCTTACGGATTTAACCGGCGATTACCTGACCGAAGGGTCGCATGAAATTCCCTGGAATGGGAAATCATCATGGGGGAAAACGCTTAATAATGGCGTTTATTTCGCCAGATTAACCGGCAGCATCAATTCGGAATTCTTAAAGATTGCAATCGCTGATAGATAACAAAGGAGATTCGATGATAAAACGGTTTTTAATTATAATATGCCTGGCGGTTCTGTCAATCCAGACAGTGCATGGCGGGGAAAGCGAATTTCCATTGTTCAAAGTTGGAGCCGGCGGCAGAGCGGCGGCAATGGGCGGCGCCTATACCGGTGTTGCCAATGATGCCAGCGCCGTATTCTGGAATCCTGCCGGGTTAGCTCAGATAGATAAAACGATATCGCTAATGTTTACCAACCGCATGCATTTTCAAAGCATGAAGCTATTGGAATTCTTCGGCACATACTCTGATATAAAGTTTGGAACTTTCGGCATCGGGATTTTATCAAACCAGGTTGATGACATTAACGCTTATGATTCCCAGATGAATTTTTTGGGGACTTTTGGTTCATACGAACGGATGTTTATAATTAGTTACGCTTATAATTTGACGCCTGTATATATTGGTTTCAGTTTAGCCAGCGTGCAGGAAGGGATGGATCCCTATCAAGGCGATTTAAGCGGTAATGGTATTTCTATAAATGTCGGCTTGATGACCAGAATTTCTAATAATTTCAAAATTGGTTCAACAATAAGGCCTGGTTTTTCAGTTAAATACGATGACAACAAGGACAACATTCCCGGTCAGACCAGTCTGGGAGCAGAATTCACTATGGGAATGGAGCTTGTTTCTCCTGATGATTCCCTGCGTCTTGTGGTCGATTTAAACCAGTCTAATCGCCTGCCTCTAAAAACCAATTTCGGAATCGAATTGGGTTTCATGAATGCTATTTATATAAGGGGCGGCATAAATTCTTTGATGATTGAAAGCAGAACCGATGACCTCGAACTATCGGATTATATGTCTGCTAATATGAAATACTGTTTTGGCGCCGGTTTGAGATTTTCAGTTTTGGATGGCAGTATTTTTCATCTCGATTTCGGATTGACCTCTGCCAACATGGGGAGTTCAACCGCTATCACGCTTAGCTGGATAAAATAAGATAATGCGATATTCTGTTAGAGTAATAGCATATATTTTAGCGGTAATAGTATTATTCAATACAGCGGCTTATTGCGATAAGATTAATGTAAGCGCCGGTCGCGAGATAAAAATTAAGTACAAATCAAAATTATCGACCGAGCTTGAGCAATCTAAAAAGCTCAGTGATATATTAGAAATTTCTCAAAATGTCGCTATTGGCGGTATCGATGTTTTCAAAGCTGGCGGTACGGTTTACGGCGAGATTATCAAATTTAAAAAACCCGGCCGATTGGGAAAACCTGCCGTTATTAAAGTAAGAATAGATTCGGTTCAGGCTATTGGCGGTAAAAACATTAGAGTAAAACCTGTATCTTTATCCGCTAAAGGAAAAAGCAAGAAATTGAAAGCATGCCTGCTTCTGCCGCTTCTTGGCTATGGCTATTTTTTTGTTAGAGGCGGCCATGCGTTGCTTGGCAGTGATGAGATAGAATTAACGGTAAAGACAGCGCGGTTCGCGGAAATTGCATTCTAATTATACATCAGCGCGCAGGGGCGTATGTAATTTAATATAAGCTGCATTATCTGAGATTATATCTTGATAGTGTTCCCTGAAAATTTAAACCTTAGTCTCGTTCTCTTTTATGCAAAAATTTCCAAAACCAGGCAAAACCTATCAGGTAACCCATCGCCGCAAGGTAAGCAATTCCTTTAGTGTGAGTCATGAACTCCTGCAGGGTTTGAATACTTTCAGTCATTCTATACTTGCTCCTGCTTAATGCGTTTCATTATAATCGGGATGCTCATAAAATATCGGCATCCGGGTAACGATGAACCGGAAAACAACCAACCCGACAGTTACCACAAAAACAGTAATGCCAATCTCCATCCAGTTCGGGAAATATCTCTGGTCGGAGGGCAAATTCCAGTTAAAGGCAATCAATGTTATGTTGAGCCGATTGAGGGCTATTCCTATCACTGTTAATAGCGCTGTGAAGCGTATCAGCTTTACGTTGCGGTCGCGCGAACCGACAGCAAACAAGAAACAGGGCAGAAGAACAAAGCCGAGCAATTCGACTAAGAACCAGAGGCCGTAATTCGTAAACAATAAATTCCAGTGGTTGCCCATAATAATTCCAAAAACTTTGATAGTAAAATAACCGGCTAACACCAATGGCGCCGCCTTGCCGAAACCAAGAGTGATAGTATCCCGCGACGCTTTATGTTCTTTATCCATTATGTCGCTGAAATATTTATGTGAAAGCGAGCCTTCGAAAATAACCATCGATAATCCTGCCGCTATGCTTGAGACGAAGAAAAATACAGGCAGATAGGGCGAATACCACAGCGGATGCAGTTTCGATGGAACGATTAGAAACATAGCTCCCAGCGATGATTGATGAAGAGTCGAAAGCATTACGCCAAGGATAGTCAGCGCTATTGTTATCTTAACGACCATTGCCCGAAGTTTTTTCAAGCCGAGCCATTCGAGCGCCGCCGGGGAGAATTCTAAAAAGAGCACGGTCAAATACAGCATAACGCAGGCGCCTACTTCAAACATAATTGAAGTTACTCCCGGGCTGATAGCAAACGGATATGGTAGACGCCAGGGACGGCCAACATCATATAAAAGAGCAAAAACAACCATCGAATAGCCGAGGAATCCTGTGAGGATAGCCGGCCGCACCGCCGCATGATATTTTTTCATGCCGAAAAGCTCGACAGCCGCGGCTGTTACATAACCGCCAGCAGCTAAGGCGACGCCGGTCAGTAAATCAAAGCCGATCCATATTCCCCAGGGATTGTTATTATCAAGATTGGTGATAGCGCCCAAGCCGCCGGTAAACCGCAGATAAGTTAGAGGAATACCGATCAAGATGATTATTCCGGTGATTATATTAAACGGACACAGCAAAGGTCTTTTAGCAGTGGTGATTTGGTCGGCCATTATGATTTCTCCTTACCGCTCTGTTTGGCGGCCTCGGCAAGCGCTTTTTTCACCGCTTTATCGATAGCCAGTTCTTTCTTCTCTTCAGCTTTTTTAGCGGCCGCTTTAATGTTTTCATTAGCTTCAGCCTGCGTTTTTGCTATCGCATTTTCAACAGCGGATGTTTTTTCCATGCGGGCGATTTTATCTCTGCGCTTGCTCATTATATATATGCCGCCCAGTAAAACCGGCCACATACCTATCACAATCGGCACTAATGCTAAGGCGCCGGAGGTAAGCTCAGGAGCAGGAGTAACGCCTAAGTCTGTGCGGAAGTCGAGTTCCTCGAACGGCGCGCCGGTGATATAGAGCCAGCTTGTTCCGCCTGCTTCGTGTTCGCCGTAAATATGATCGACATAGCGCTCGGGGTGCTTGCGTATCCGTTCACGGGCAATAGCGATTAGATCATCGCGCTTGCCGTAAGTTAGCGCTTCATTGGGGCAGGCCTCGACACAGCCGGGCAATTTCCCCTCGGCGGTTCTTGGCTGACAGAGATTGCATTTCATAACCCGCGGTGTTAATGCTTCATTATATTCATATGCCGGAATGCCAAAAGGACAGGCAATTATACAATACCGGCAGCCAACACAAACCGACTCGTCATATATTACCGCTCCTTCCGGCGATTTTGTGAATGCGCCGACAAAACAGGCAGAGGCGCAGGCCGGTTCAAGGCAATGATTACATTGAATTTTGCGAAATACCGGCGAAGCAGGATAGCCTTGTGGTTCATATTTATTTACAACCGTATACTTTGCTTCATCGGTGCGTCTTTTTTCATCAAGAACACTCATGTCATCAAACGGTTTTTCCGGTGCGGGCAAATCGTTAATTTCATTGCATGCCTTTTCGCATGACCGACATCCGATACAAAGCGTAGTATCATGAAGGACACCGTAGCTGTCGGGATATCCGGTAAAATGTTCATGAGCTTTAGCGCTTTTGGGTAAAGCCGCCGCGCCGGCTCCAGCGGTCATCCATTTAAGAAATTTTCTTCTTGATGTGCTCATTTATCGCTCCTTCGCCTATCCGAGTGGGGACTACTACCTTTGCGCCAATTTCTTGTTGGCGTGACACCCGTTACAACCAGAAGGTTCCTCTATTTTCATAGCTTTATGACAGCCAAGACACTGCTGGTGATATGCTCCCATAAGTCCCGGCTTGAACAAATCAGCCTCGTTAAAGGGCTTGCCGTGACAGCTCTCGCATAGCGGCGGCTTGACGCCAATCGGGCTGTGATGGTGGCACCCTTGGCAGACAACATCCTCATGACCGTGGAAATACTCAGCAATCTTACTGCCGTTTATATCACTCATCAAACGGTTAATAATACGCCGATGCGGGAAAACCGCCGGTTCATATTTTTCAGATAGAATTGCTATCGTTACATCTTCCGGTATATCCTTATCTTTGAATGTAAGCTTAACATCTTTAGCTTTCGGTTTAAATTGCGAAAGGGATGTATATCGATTTTTTACTCTAACTAAATTTTCCGGTTGAGGTCCGGTATGACAAATTTTGCAGGCGTGCTCTGATTGCCGCCCATGTTCCATCAACGAATGACAACCGGCGCATTCGATAGCGGCTTTCTTTGTTTCATGACAGCCGACGCAGCTATGATCGGAGTTTGTATTATGAAACGCCTGCTGAAGGGTTATGCCAGCGCTTTCGGGCGTTCCCTGCAAGGTATGGCAATCGGTACAGCTTTGCATGCTTTCATGATGGCAGACACGGCAAGTGTTGTTAAAGCTTTCATGGCCGACATGCGAAAAAGGAACGGTGTTTAATTTGCTCGATTCAAGTTCATGTTCCGATGCACTAACAAGTATAAAATCCGGTTGATTGCGTTTTAACCGCGCCGGTTTTTTAATTTGTTTAATAGCCAGTTGATTTTGTTTATCATGACAGCCGGCACAAACAACAGGACCTGCATTTTTCGTTTTTATATGGCAATCAAGGCATGATTGATGCGCCGCCATACTTAGCGATGGCACATTATCCGTTGCCTGTGATTTATGACAATAGCGGCATGAGCTTTCCTCGCCTTTAGCATAAAACAGTTCCTGCTTTTGTTCATTATATTGATGATGACACAGCTCGCATTTCTCATCGCTGGCTTTGGTATGCCGGTGATGAAGCGAATTATCGAAACCGATGGGTTCTCTTGTTGAGATAAAATTCGGTTCGCGCTGATGGCATTCGCCGCAGGTATTCGGCCCCGATTTTATGCCGGTTGCGGCTGTTTTATTATGACAGTTTATGCAGTTTTCATGGTAAATTAGCATGATGTCATCTTTACTGTCATCAGTTAATCTTAAAAATCTTTGTGATAATTTGCCATCTTCTCTATTGAGATGGCAGGTATTGCAGTCTTTATTTTGTTTGGCAAGGGCTGTAGTATGCAGGTCATGCGGGAAAGGAACGGGAGTTCGCTCCAGACTGCCAAACGTCGACATTGTTTTAATAAAGACTACATCCGATCGCTCATTTTTTATATTCGCCTGGCTCTTGCTGCAGCCGGATAAAATATACAAACATATCAAAACAAGGCTGGTTATCAACAATGCTGTAGTTTTACGATGATGAGCATAATCCATATTAATCACCCTGCTCCTCCTCAAGCTTTCAGATTATCGGGGATTTCCATAATCTCAACAAGGATTTCGCTTATAAACTTAACATGCATGCCAAGCTTGTAATAACCGATAATATCCTCAATTCCGCTATGGCAGTTGTGGCAAGGCGTACATATAATGCTTGCTCCGGTTGCCTCAAACTGTTCGGCTTTGACCCTATTGCTAACCATTCGTGATGGTTTCCAGGGCGGTCCGCAGTTGATTGTGCCGCCGCCAGCCATACAGCAATAATTATGTTCAAAACGCGGGTCTACATCGCGAAAATCCTCACACATAGCATTCATTAAATAACGCAATTTATTGCCAAGTCCTCTACCGCGCACCGTATTGCAGGGGTCCTGAACAGTGATAGGCTCTTTATATTTCTCTCTGATTTTAATCCTGCCGCTGGAAATCAAATCATAATAAAATTCGATAGCATGAATCATCGGTATCGGCGGATACTGCCAGCCAAGCCACCTGGGACCATCATAAACAGCGCCTCGGAAAGCATGACCGCACTCGCCCATAACAATCTTTTTTACTTTCAATCTGGCGGCGGTTTCCCAGTGAATCTTTTCAACTCGCGCCATTACCTCGAAATCGCCGGAATACATCGCCATGTTGCTGTTGTCCCAACCATCGGTTGCCGGCATGGTCCAATCAATACCAGCCACTGTCATAATCTGAGACATGTTGCCAAGCAGTTGGGCAAGAATTTTTGGTTCGGGAGCTATTACCGAATACATAACATCAGCGCCCTCTTTCTCCAAAGGAATCCGCGCCTTGGGAATCTCAAACTGTGCTTCTTCCTCCTGCCACTGAAGAGTATCTATCCATTCATCCTGATGTACCCACATCTGGTTAAAAGTAGATGCATGACTGTTAGTTGTATCCTGAAGGTATTGCGGCACTACTCCCAAAAGGCTGCAGATTCGCCTTCCTACTAGCAGCAAGTAGGCGATATCAATACCGAATGGGCAATACATGCTGCAGCGCCGGCAAACAGCGCACTCGGTGAATACGATTCGCGCCATATTGCGGATGAATTCGCCATCGACTTTGCCTTTGCGCTTTACAAGTTCCCAGATAGTGTTTTTAACTTTTCCTACCGGCGAAAAATTAGGGTCGCCATCGCGCGAAAGATAGGTATGACAAGCCTCGGCGCATAAACCGCAGTGAACACAGGTATCAATATATGCTTTCAGGCGAGCCGCATTCTCTTTGGTAAAAACATGCTTAACAACTTTTTCAATCTGTTCCGGCGTTAGTTTTTTAGAAGTTTCATCCAGTCCGGGATCGATAACCCTGCTTTCAGGCGTATCTTCCATTCTTAGTTTTCCTCCTGAATTACATTCATACCTGCTACCAGTCTTTAGAGTTTCGGACAAGGCCAAATTCACAACCCATGTATGCCCGAGTGAATGGGAAATATATCATATGAACTATACGAGTAAACGGTATAACCATAAGCCAAATTGCGCCCGACCATATATGAATCGTAATTATGGTTTTATAATCGAATACCTGGTAATAAGCTAATATGCCGGTAGCGAAAGGAGCCGCCACAATAAACAGAAAAAGATAATCACTGTATGAAGTAACAAACCTTACTGTTGGGTCGGCAATTCGTCTAAGGGCAAATATGATAATCGACAGCACAACTATAATGCTCATTAAATTGCTCAATCCCTCCGGAATATTCCACCAGCTTATGCCCCATGATTCATTCCAAAGAACAATATGTCCGAGAACGAATATCGGCGCAGCTAATAGGCAGATATGAAACAGGTAAGAAACTATGGTAAACAACGGCTTCATTCTCATATTACGGCTGCCAAAAGGAATCAACCAGTGGAATAGAGAACGCAAACCGAATTTCCAATTCATATAAGGGTGAACGACTTTATCTTTTTTGGAAGCGAAAATTATCCAGAAAATCCGATATAAACTGCCTAAGAAAAAGGTTAGAAATGCTATCCAGACTAAAGGACCGCGGGCAAATTCATACATTTCTCATTTCCTTCCTCAATATTAAACTAAAATTGCCTTAGCAAATTATCTCATTTACCAGCACTACTTGCCTATAGTACTTGCCGTTTTTGAGATATTTAAGTAAAACGTTTTTCCCATCCGGGCTAAAGACGGGTTCCCACAGACCTTCATAAGCAGGTCCTACAATTTTGTTATTGCAGACAATATAAAACTTGCCATCTCTTTCAGCTTTAGCCGCAATATGTTTGCTGTCGGGACTGAAAACCGGATTCCATATCATCTCAAAATTTTCGCTCCAGACTACCCCGTCAACAGCAATTGTCCAGCGGTTATTTTCCTTAACAATAGCGGCAACACGCTTGCTGTCAGGCGAGAAAATAGGCTCTAAAACCATATTGCTGAAAATTACCGGCCACGGGTCATCATCAACAGCTATTGTCCAACGTCCAAATTTCGGGGAAACTACAGCGGCGATTCTCAAACCATCATGGCTGAATCGAGGACTCCAGAGCATGTTATAGTGTTTGCTCCAAATTAGCTTGCCATCCTCAGCTAATGTCCAGGCACCGTCATCGCGTACCGGAGCGACAACCTTGCGGCTTTGCGGTCTGAATACAGGCGCCCAGACACAACCGAATTTCTCCGGCCAGCCGCCGGCATTAACCGCTACGGAATATTCACAAATATCAGTTCGTATCTCTGCGGCAACCGAATTGCTGTCGGAACTGAAAATAGGGTTCCAAGCATTGATAAATTTCTTGTCCCACTGCTTGCCGTTTACCGCAACCGACCAGACACCCTTGAAAAATCCGAAAACATCAGCCTCTTTGAGCGATTCTACTTGAACAGTAGCCGCAGATTGCTTGCCATCCGGGCTTATACAAAAATCCCGGATGGCGGCGAAACTGTTATCCCAAGGTTTGCCGTCAACTGCAACGCCATACATATTTTCACGCTTATAAAGATAACCAATTGTCTCGCCATTTTCGCTGAATCTGGGATTCCAGGCATATTCATAGCGTTCTTCGCCCGGTACGCCGTCAATAGCCAGTGTCCATTGGTCATCTATCCGAACAAGAGCAATCAGTTTGCCATTAGGTCCAAAACGCAAATACCATAACAGTTCGAATTGTTCAGGCCAAACTTTGCCATTAACACAAGTTGTAAAAGAACCATCATCGGAAACAACCGGTGCAGCGATTTTTTCACCATCAAAACCAACAACAAACTCATCAACTCTTTTAAATTGCGCCCTTATTTTGACTAAATCAGCCAGAGTTTTTACCCCGACTTGCCAGTCCCAGTTCTCAATATCTTTCATCCAGCCTCTCTTGTTCAGTAATTAGCTGCCGTTTGAGCTTGAGAAATTTTTAACAAGCTTAGTTTTTTAATAAAAACTATTTAGATACATTTGTCAAGAAGTATTCAAACCTAAGGTCTTATGATACCGATATCTAATTGTATTTATATCGTATAATTTTCGTAATATAAATATATTAAGTTACTTGCAAAATAATCCAAACTTGTGATTTTCCTTAAAAGCCAATAAGAAGTCATTGCGGTACGCCCCAGTCGGATCCCCGCTCTCTTTTTCTATTATTCCCCTCTTGAGAGGAGCCAAGGGTGTGTTCTTAACGCTAAGTGTTCAACACAATTCCGAATTAAATTTTTGATTTATTTGAAGTTCTACTGTAAAATCAGGGTTGAAAAGCTTTATTTCTGATAATAATTGCGAATAATACAGATTAAATTTTAAGGGAAATAGAAAAAGCGGGAGACGAGGCTTGAACTCGCGACAACTACCTTGGCAAGGTAGAGCTCTACCACTGAGCTACTCCCGCATGGAAACATTAATATAATTATGCGTTTATCCATGTCAAGTTAATTTTCATGCGGATGTCATAATTTGTAATACTGACATCAAATAATATTAAACTATCATTGAAAAAAATTGTCTATTATTTTAATGGCAATTGTGTGTCATATATGTTAATTTTAGGCAGATTATTTAAGGATGGATGAAGATGAAAAAAATCATTATCATAATATTAGCAGTGATAATTGTCATAGTCTTAGCAATAATAAACCCACTAAAAAATGCCAACAGCATTCAAAATAACTCCGTTCATACATCAACAGCAGTCGTAAACCGCGGCAATTTAATCATCGCTATCAACTCAACTGGCATAGTTGAACCAATACTGACGGTTGAATTAAAATCAAAAGCCTCTGGTGAAATCATCGAGCTGGCTATTGAAGAGGGCGATTTAGTCAATAAAGGACAGTTAATCGCTCGTTTGGATGCCGCTGCCGCAGTGAACGATTATAATCAGGCAGAGGCTGACTATGAGGTGGCGAAAGCATCGCTTTCTCAGGCAAAAAAACAGCGGGATCGTCAGGAAAAACTGTATTTGCAGGGACTGATTTCCGAAATCGATTTCGAAAGCGCCGAACTTGCCCAAGAGCAGGCAAACTCAAATTTGGTTAGGGCAAAAACCGCCCTTGAATATGCCCGCGAACGCTTATCCGATACGGTAATCGAATCGCCAATCAATGGCATAATACTGAAAAAATTCGTGGAAAAAGGCCAGATAATAGCCTCGGGCATCTCGACCGTGTCGGGCGGCACCGCTATCGCCACTGTCGCCGATATGTCGAAAGTATATATTAGGACATCGGTGGATGAAATCGATATCGGTCAAATCGCCGCCGGCCAGAAAGCCTCTATTAATGCCGAAAGTTATCCCGACCACGAGTTTTATGGCGAGGTATTGCGCATCCATCCGCAGGCGAAAATCGAACAAAATGTTACAACCTTTGATGTTACCATCGAGGTTGACAACGCCGAGGGATTATTGATGGCCGGGATGAACGCCAGCGTCGAGATTATCGCCAGTTATAAGGAAAATGTGCTGTTGATTCCGCGTGAAGCCTTAACCGATGTTAGAACCATTGCTAAAATGATTGGCGCAATCCCGGATGCCGCCCGCAAACGTCCCAATATGGAAAAAAGAAAAAGCTCATCCGGTCAACAGGGAAAACAGCATGCTAAAGAAGCAAAACAATCCAACCCAATTAGAATGGTGATTGCTGTTGTTGATGGCAAACAAGAGCCGCGGCAGGTTGAAATAGGCATGTCGAATTTTGAACAAGCTGAGGTTATTTCGGGACTGGCGGAAGGTGAAACTGTACTGACCTCAGTAAATTCCAAAGCGCTTAAAGACCGCGAAGCATTTTTGGATAGAATGAAATCATGGAACCAGATTCCGGGTATGGGGAAAAGCAAATAATGAAATGGACTGAATTAAACTTATGCGTCAGGATGGAGTCCGCCTAAGCGGACGACATCCTGACGCCGGAAGAGATTGAAATGAAGTGGAGTGAATTTTTAATCATCAGCCTGGCTTCGCTTCAGGCAAATAAAATCAGAACTTTCCTCACCATGCTGGGAATTATTATCGGAGTCGCCGCGGTAATCACTATGATATCCCTTGGACAGGGCGCCAAAAAAGCGGTTGCCGATAGAATGGAAGCAATGGGCACAAACCTGATTTATATAATATCAGGTCAGCCGCATATGCGGGGGAGAGTCAGGTCAGCTGCCGGTTCCACACAAAAACTCGATGCGAAAGACCTAAAAAGGCTGCAAACAGCTTGCACAACAACCGACCTTATAGCGCCTGAACTTCGCGGTTCAAAACAGATTGTTTATGGCAATCAAAACTGTAACACTACTGTCATAGGCACGAGCCCCGAGTATATCGAGCTTAGGGATTTCCGGATTGATGAGGGCGAGATGTTCAGCCAACGGGATGTCAATTCCATTAAACGAGTAGCGGTAATCGGACCGGTGGTAGCCGAAAACCTATTCGGCAAAAGCTATCCGATTGGAAAAACCATCAGAATAGGACGGCTAAGATTCGAGGTAATCGGCGTAACCAAAACCAAAGGCGTATCGGGCGGCTGGCTCGATTTCGATGATATTATCCTTGTGCCTTATACAACCGCCCAAAAACGGATTTTCGGCATAGATCATTTAAGCCGTCTGATAGCGCATCTCAAGGATGAAAAGATGCTCTCGGCGGCATATCTTGAAATCGAGAAGATACTCAGAAAATCGCACCGTCTGCGCCCCGACTATGACAACGACTTCTTCATCCAGTCGCAATCGGATTTCATCTCCGCTCGCCAGGAAACCACTCAAACGCTCTCCTACCTTCTCGCAGGTGTGGCATTGGTCTCATTGTTAGTCGGCGGCATCGGCATTATGAATATCATGCTGGTATCGGTTACCGAACGAACGCGTGAAATCGGTGTCCGGATGGCTATCGGTGCGCGGCGGTCTGATATACTGATGCAATTCATGATGGAATCGATTAGCCTGTCGTTATTCGGCGGTATTATCGGGATATTAACCGGTATCGGCGGCTCGTATGTTATGTCGGAACTTTTCGGTTGGAATACGCTGATTGCGCCGGAGGCAGTGGTGTTATCGTTTATATTCGCCTCGGCGGTTGGTCTGTTTTTCGGCATCTACCCGGCCCGCAAGGCATCCCGACTTGACCCGATTGAGGCGCTGCGGTATGAGTAGTAGTCAAGATGTAGGGTTTTTCCCTCCGGTCAGAAACTGATCTGCTATTGCTTAGCATAGAAATATTGATTGATTATTAACTGTAAATGAACTATAATTACATATAATGCTTAATAAAGAGAATGTATGTGAAGGGGTTAAAAGCCGCTACCCATCATTAATTCCTTTGATGGAAGAAATAGAAGGAATTCCTGCGCAGATTTATATTTCAGGCGCATCATTGGTTAATCAAGATAATAAATTGTTATTTGAAATTGATCTTGTTCTTTTGGTAGTTTTAAGTCGTACAGCTAAGTAGGGCAGGAGTCCCCGACTCCTGCCTATTTTTAGGTTCCCCTCATGACGTTGCTCGCCGCGGCGTTCACCTCAGATAAACATCCTGAAGATAAAAATATATTGACTCCAAATACATCAATGCCGGTGCCCCATCCCCGCTGCTGCGGGGTGGGTTAAGTGCAATATTTATAAATATCGGGTATAACTTTTACTTTGCTTATGCCAACTTGCTGGTGCACGAATGATAATGAGGTAACCCACTCCCGCTTTGGGAGGGAGTGGGGCACCTTAGGATATCCGCCTTAGGCGGATGTCATAGCGAGCAGTATCCTAAGGGCAATAATTATCTACTCTACTTTTCTAATCGATCAAACCTCAATCGTTTTGCCGCCGCCAGCCCTGTCAATCTGCTTGTCCGATTTAACCGTTTCTTTTCCCATAAAAAAGGCAACTATATCATCAAGGATACTATAAACAACCGGCACAACTACCAGCGTTAATATAGTAGAAGATATCAAGCCGCCAATAACAGCCTGCGCCATCGGCGCTTTAAACTCGGCGCCGCTGCCCAGACTTAAGGCAATCGGCAGCATACCAAATATCATAGCAAAAGTCGTCATCAAAATCGGCCGTAATCTGATAGGCCCGGCTTTTAACAAAGCCTCATCACGCGACAACCCTTTTTGTCTCAGCTGTTTCGTGAAATCAATTAACAGAATGGCGTTTTTCGTTACTAACCCCATAAGCAAAACAATCCCGATAAGCGAGGTGATGCTTAAAGAAGAACGCCAGATAAAAAGACCTAAAATTGCGCCCACGATAGCTAAGGGCAATGACAGCATAATAGCGAAAGGATCGATAAATGATTCAAACTGTGAGGCTAATAGCAGGTAGATAAATATCACCGCCAAGGCTAAGGCCATGAAAATATTGGCAAATGATTCCTCCTGTATATTAGCCGCGCCTGTAGTTTCCACCTTAAAACCTGCGGGTATATTAAATTCGGGTATTTTTTCATACACATGATTGACAACATCGCTCATCACATAGCCTTCATCTAAATTACAGCCCACCTTGATTTCTTTTTGACGGTTAT
Source organism: Candidatus Zixiibacteriota bacterium (assembly GCA_021159005.1). Lineage (NCBI taxonomy): Bacteria > Pseudomonadati > Candidatus Zixiibacteriota > Candidatus Zixiibacteriota bacterium. The sequence goes on from JAGGSN010000057.1 coordinate 41,178, forward strand.
AGCGTCTTATCTCAGTGGGGCTTGAGGCTGATGTCAGAGATGCTACTGTCCCCAGTTCAACCAACATGTCTTTACCGCCTACTTTTTTTCTCGATGGTATTTTCAACCGCGCGATATCATCAAGTCTGTTTCTGAATTCCGGCGCCAATTGAACCCTGATATCATATTCCTCATCCTTGTCCTTAAGCCTTGAGACCACAAAGCCGTCAACTAATTTCCGCACGGTCATAGCCGCGCCGCCGATAGATATTCCCAAATCGCTGGCAAGGTCGCGGTCGATATTAATCTGTATTTCCGGTCGGGCTAATTTTTCGCTGTTTTCGAAATCGACACCGCCCGGCGCTTCACGCATAGCATTTTCAACTTTTTCAGCGAGTTCCTTGACAATTTCAAAGTCGGGACCTCTTACAGAAAATTCCACCTGCTGATTACCACCGCCGCCCTCTCCTTTTTCTGGCAATACTTGTATCGTAAGACCGGCGATATTAGCCAAATCATGTCTTGCCTGAGCGGTTAATTCGCCGGCGCTTTTATCGCGCTCTTCTATAGGCACAAGTTTTACAAATACATTGCCCTCATTAGCTGGTGTCTGCTCGCCGCCGATTTTAGTCAGTAAAAATTCAATTTCGGAATAGGTCTTTAATCGTTTTTCAATTTTTTTAGCGAGTTCGCCCGTTCTTTCCAAAGAGGCGTCAGGACCGGCTTTAAAACTTACGAAAAACTGGCTCCGGTCTGATTGGGGGAAAAACTCGCTGCCAAGAAAACTGCCCAATATTAAAGATATTATAAATATAACAGCTGCTGCGGCAAGGGTTAAAAAGCGATGATGCAAGACCCAGCGAAGAACGTTTTTATAACGGTCATTAAGTCTGTTGAAAAAGCCGTTCCACTTACCGGTAACCCATTTAACAGGATTGAACGACTTGCTGCCTTCCGATGGTTCTTTTTTCTTAAGCCAGCGGGATGATAACATCGGCGTTAGCGTAAATGCTACAAACAGCGAGATGATGACCGCACCCGCAACGGTAATCCCGAATTGATAGAAGAATTTGCCAATAATGCCCGACATAAACGCCACCGGCAAAAACACGACTACAATAGAAAAAGTTGTTGCCATAACTGCCAAACCAATTTCAGCAGTAGCGTTGCGCGCCGCCTGAAATGGTGATTCGCCCTCATCTAAATGCCGGTAAATATTCTCGATGACTACAATGGCGTCATCGATTAACAGACCAACCGCCAGAGAAAGCCCTAAAAGGGTCATCATGTTTACTGTAAATCCAAACAGCTTCATCATGAAAAACGAGGCGATAATAGAGGTTGGAATTGCCAGCGCTGAGATAAAAGTCGAACGCCAATTAGCCAGAAATAAAAATATCACGAGCACCGCTAAGATGCCGCCGTATATCATATCGAAAACAACATGATGAATCGAATCTCTGATGAATACAGAATTGTCCTCAGCGACAACAATATTGATATCCGAAGGAATTTCACTTTTTAATTCGTCTAACCGCTTCAGGATACCATCTGCAGTTTCGACAATATTGGCGCCCGATTGCTTGATAATCTCTAATGAAACGGTTTCCTGGCCATCCAATCGCGAAAGGCTTTCTTTTTCTTTGATGCCGTCTATGACCTGCGCAATATCATCAAGACGGATAACTTTGCCTTCCGAATTCTTGACTATTATCCGGGCAAGGTCGTCAACTGAGACGGCTCTGCCCATAACCCTAATCATCAAATCGTTGTTGCCTTGACTTAGTTTCCCGCCGGGGATTTCCATATTTGAGGAAGCTATTGCTCCGGCGATTTGATCAGGGACAATATTTAAAGCGTTTATTTTATCTAAATCCAAGAGAACCTGAATTTCCCGTTCTGCGCCGCCGATAATTTGAGCCGAACCAACACCGGCTACTGTTTCCAGCCGGCGTTTCAGGAAATTCTTTACAAAACCGGTAATTTCCTTTAATGACCGCTCGCTTGAAACTGCCAAAGTTATTACCGGCAAGGCGGCAAAATCAAACTTCTGAATAACCGGCGCTTCAATATCAGTAGGCAATTCGGCAATAATACCGGCAATCTTATCTCGAACATCCTGAGCCGCTATATTGACATCGGTTTCGAGCGTAAATTCAATAAAAACCAAACCATAAGATTCTCGCGAGAATGATTGTATCCGCTTGATGCCGGAAATAGTATTTACGGCATCCTCGATATTTTTAGTAACATCACTTTCAACGGCATCCGGGTTGGCTCCGGGATATACAGTTGAAATGATTACAAAAGGCAATTCCACATCGGGAAATAATTCCGTGCTCATCTGAAGGTATGACGATACTCCCATAACAACCAAAGCGGCTATTATCATTACTGTGAATACCGGTCTTTTTATTGCAGTATTAGCCAGATACATTTTCGGTATCCTTGTTAGAAATTATAACCGGTGCGGCATCACGCAAAGAGCTTTTTCCAACAACAACCACTTGTTGACCTTTCGATAGACCAGAAATGACCTGCGTCTTTTTGCCATCGGAAGCGCCAATAACAATCGTTTTAACATAAGCAGTATCGTTCTTGATTAAGTAAACTTTGCTGATACCCTCCTCGGAAAATATTGCCCGGTTGCTTATTGTGAGCGCGTCTTTGATATTATCTACAATCACTAAAGCTTTGGCATACATGCCGGGCTTAAGAACATTAGCAGGATTATCCATCTGTAGTTCAACTCTGAATAATCTGGTTTGAGGGTCAGCCGATTGAGAAATCTCAGCAACAACGGCGGAAATAGAGTCGCTCGAATCAAATAATATCTTGGCTGACTGACCGACCTTTAGCTTTTCTACCTCACGAAGACCTGTAAATATTGTCAACCTCATTTTGTTCGTTCTGGCGATAGTGGCAATCGGGATGCCCATCGGCGCTTGCTGGCCAAGATTAACCGCTATTTCCGTAACGATACCATTGATTGGAGATGATAGCTCAACAGTAGCTTTAGCGGCAATGAAATTTGCCTTAGCAACCTCATAAGCTGTTTTTACACCTTTAAAATTTACCTCAGAAATTGCCTTTTGCTCATACAGATTCTGCATCTTCTCATAGTTATCTTTCGCATTCTGATAAACAGCATAAGCTTGATTGTATTGAGAAGTTGCACCATTCTTATCTAAGATAATTACAGGACTGCCTTTTTTAATACAACTCCCCTCTGATACCGGAATATCAACGACAGTTTCAGGAATAAGGGCATATATTTTTGATTGCTCGGCTCCTTCAAGCGTGCCCGAATATGTTTTTATTACAGTTATATCGCCTGTTTCAACAACATCAACCTCGACAGCGACCTTTTGCACAGAATCAACTTTTTGTTCATTAGAACCGCATCCGGCAATAATTAGCAGCAATATTAAGCCGGTCATTACATATCGATTAATCATTATAATTTCTCCATCATTTAAGTAGATTATCTTCACCAAGAGCTTTTTGTAAAGCCGCATAACCGGTTGCCAAATTATAAAATGCTTTTATGCGATTAATTTCGGCTATCGACAGAGCAACTTCAGACTCAAAATATTCCAATTGAGTGCCAACACCGTTTTCATACCGTACCCGCGCAATCTCCAATCCCCGCTTAGACATTTCTACAGCTTGTCCCCCAGCGGCTAAACTTTCACGCGCTTTCTGGTAGTTCCACCAGCTTTGCTCTATTTCAAGTTTAATATTTTCCTCGTATTCTTTTTCAGTTAGTTTCGATTGAGCCAGTTCTAATTTAGCCTGCTTAACTTTGGATGGCGTTCGCCATGAATCGAATAGCGGAACTGAAATCATCAGCCCCGAAAATGAGCTCCTCCTCCAATCATCGCTGCCGGGCCATCTGTTGTTATCATATTGCGCCTGGTATTGAAGCGTCGTTAAAAAGTTTATCGATGGTCTATAGCCTGCTTTAGCGACTGATACCGCTTTTTTCAACATTTTGGTTTGAAGTCTCATCATATCAATTTCCGGTCTTTTTTCTATGCAGGCAGTTTTCGCCGAATCAATATCAATATCAGGCATCAAATAAAGAACGCTGTCCATGCTGAATATTAGCTTGTTGTTTTCATTTTCCGGCAAACCAATAAGATTATTTAAGGCTTTATGGGAAATTTTCGAGTTAGCTTCTGCTTCAATAAACCCGGGCTTGATATTAGCTGCTCTGACTTTAGCCATTAAAACATCATAGTCGGATACAATCCCCTGGGCGGCCATTTTTTCCACAACATCCAGTCCATCCTCGGCAAGCTCTACGGATTGTCTGGTTACCCTTAAAAGCTCATCCGCCATAACTGCTAACCAGAAGGATCTAATGACATTAAGTTTTAACGACCTTTTTTTCATTTCCAGCTGCCGGGATGAGAATTTTTTATACATCTTGGCGATGCCCCAGGCTGTGAATACCCGCCCGCCGTTGTAAATCGGCTGGGTAACAGTCAAATCAGCTCTAAAGCTATTGACCGTACCCATTGGAAATTCCTGCTGCTGGCCATTAAAATCAATGATGAAAGAAGGTAGCTCCCAATTATGTATAACATTCAGACCGGCATTTAATTGAGGGAAAGCTGAGGCTTTTACCTCCGTAACCCTATTCTTAGCTTTTTCAAGGTCTTTTTCAGCCTTAAGGTAGGATTCATTGTTTTGCAAAGCTAATTCTATCGCCTCATTTATAGTAAGCTCTGATTGGGCAAACAATGATGAAGATGCAAAAAGTATAATTAATATCAGTAAGCCAAGTGTTTTAAGATTCACTCAATATCCTTTCACAAAAAATTATTTTATTCAACATTGTAATCAACGTTATGTTCCAAAAAAAGTTTCACGCTTATTCTTCTGAGGATAATCAGTTTGATATATATCAAATTAATTCACTAACAGCCGAGCGAAACTGTTCCATATCGAACCCCGATGGTTCAAAGGCTTGTTTATAACGAACAGAGCCGTCATTGCCAATAACAAATACAAATGGATGGTATGATGGTTGAGCTTGGGATGAATCTATTATGCTAAACTGTTTGCCAACCCTCAGATCTCTGTCGCAGTATAAATTGTCGCCGAGACCTTCATCATCTTTAAACCTCTTTGCTAATTTTAGCTTAATAGGCACAATAGCGGAAAGCCCGATTTTGAATCCGCTGGCTGTATCCGGCAGATTATTTTCCAGCTTATTGATTAATTCGGCTCCGTTTTTATCAGGGTTGACAAAAACAAGACAGGTAAACTTATCGCCCGACCTGTCAATAGGATCATGCATCCCGCCATTGATATCCGAAATCTTAAACTCCGAAATGTTAAAACCGTCTCTAATTACATTTATATTATCCATAATTCCTCCGTTATTTCAATCTATTCCACTGATGTTATATCTCAGATAAAATAACGCCTTTTCTTTGGTTTTCTAATTATAGCCAATCTTTTATTTTAAAAATAAAAAAGGTTATACCTATCACTATAAGCATCAAAAGCAGAGTGAAATAATAGCCAAGCTCCCATTCTAACTCCGGCATGTTTTTAAAATTCATTCCGTAAATTCCCGTAATAACCGAAAGCGGAAGCAATATGGCGGTAAACAGAGTTAGAGTTTTCATAATGCGGTTGGTTTTGTCCGATGAGACTGAAAAATAAGCTTCCATAACAGAGGTTAAAAGGTCGCGAAAATGGTCAGCCATATCATTCACATGTGAAAGATGGTCGTAAATGTCCCTGAAATAAATCAGTAAATCAGAGCTTGTTAGCTTGTATTCACCGCGCGAGAAACGCCACATAATATCGCGCTGAGCTAAGGCATTGCGTTTCAAGGTGGCTATATCTTCTTTAAGTTCGAATATCTTTTTCAATAGTTCCCTATCGGGATTGCCGCTAAACACCTCAGCCTCGTAAACATCTATTGTCTTAGCAATCAATTTCAATGTATTAACATAATTATCTACCAGATTATCAACCAGAGAATGAAATATATAATCCGCTCCCCGCGATAATATCCTGTCATCATGCAGGCACTTTTTCGCTAAAATATCTAAAGATGGAAATTTTTCTTTATGATAGCTGACGATATAATTTTTTCCTAAAAAGAAATCAATCTCCCTCGAACCGAGTTCGTCCTCGGTTATGTAATCCGTTGTCCTGAAAACCATAAACAAATAGTCTTTAAATACTTCTAGCTTGGGATAAGAAACATCAATGGCGTCTTCAATAATTAACGGGTGAAATTTGAAATCCGAGTACAATATATATGATTCATCCTCATCGGGAGCATCGAAATCTATCCAGAATGTACTATCCTTAGCGCTGATTAAATCATTGAAAGGCAAAATGCCCTCATGAACATGACAGCCTGTTTCGGTGTTGAATTGAAGCGTCCGAATCAAACCGCAGCCCTCCTTTTCCGCCTTAGGCTAATATTATAGCCGCATGATTGCGCTAAGAAACAAGCCTCACATAAAGGCTTTCTAGCTCGGCAGATTTGCCTTCCATGCTGAATAAGATTCAGATGAAATTGATATAATTTAACCGTTCCTCGATAATTAAGAAAGTAGCTGTGAGCCTCACAGGCAGATAAATCCGGCGGCAAAATGCCAAGCCTTTCGGAAACACGGCGAACATGCGTATCCACCGGCATAACATCCCGGCCAAGAGAAAATGCCAAGACGCAGGCGACGGTTTTTGGACCTACCCCATCAATGTTTTGCAGGTAATCATTTACCTGTTCATCAGTCTGATTATATAAAAAATCGAGATTCAATCTTCCTTGTGATTTTTTAATATCATTAAGCATCTTTAATATCCATGTCGCCTTGGTTTTGGCTAACCCGCCTGTTTTTATAGCCGACATCAGTTCTGCATGTGAAGCATTGGCTGTATCATCCCATGTTGGGAATTCCCTTTTTAGCGATTTATAAGCCCTATCTCTGTTTGTATCGTTTGTATTCTGTGATAGTATAGTAAAAACTAATTCAGTCAACGGGTCCTTGCTGTTTTTAAATACTTTTTCCCCATATTTTAAAGCCAGATTTTTATCGATTCTGACAACTCTTTCTTTCATTAGCGCACTCATAATAAACTTGCTATTTTAATTCCTTATCATCAAAAAGTCAATACTTTTGACGAAGGAGTTTCCCCGTTTTTTTCTTATTCAATTGTAGTAACTATGTTACAAAAAACAGTTGAGCCTCACATCCGTGAATGGTATTTTG
>JAGGSN010000058.1 GCA_021159005.1 Candidatus Zixiibacteriota bacterium
AGTCTATTATAATGGGAGGTAACGGAAGCCCACCTGAGAGACAGAATTTATTAGGGCAACTAAGGTCTGGAATATTGGCTTGTATTGAGAAGGGGATACTCAATAAAGTTTTAGAGGATTTCGATCCTCGGATTCAGGAACAGATTAGAGTGGAGTACAGAGTTTAGTTATGGCAGGTTCGTGGGCAGCAGGCGGAGATTTAACAACGGCAAGGTTTGGCTTGGCTGGTTGTGGAACTCAATCTTCTGGATTAAGTTTCGGTGGTACGACTGATAGTGGCTACCCTGGTGTCTATCTAAACACCACCGAAGAGTATAACGGCATTGCATGGTCTGCCGGTGGAGACTTGGCAACAGGAAGATATCACTTGGCTGGTTGTGGTACGCAATCGGCAGGACTAAGCATTGGTGGCTATGACAACCACTGTGATGGTGGAGGTCCCTGTACTGTTACCGAAGAGTATAATGGCACTGCATGGTCTGCTGGAGGGGATTTACCAGTATCGAGTTATCGTTTAGCCGGTTGTGGAACACAGTCAGCGGGGTTGTGCTTTGGCGGAAATACTAACGATGATTATTCAGTTACCGAAGAGTATAACGGCACTGCATGGTCTGCCGGTGGAGGCTTAGCATCGGGAAGAGATTACTTGGCTGGTTGTGGTACACAGTCGGCTGGATTAAGCTTTGGCGGAAATGCTAACGATGATTATTCAGTTACCGAAGAGTATAACGGCACTGCATGGTCTGCCGGTGGAGGCTTAGCATCGGGAAGAGATTACTTGGCTGGTTGTGGTACACAGTCGGCTGGATTAAGCTTTGGCGGAAATGCTAACGATGATTATTCAGTTACCGAAGAGTATAACGGCACTGCATGGTCTGCCGGTGGAGATTTGTTGGTGGGAAGGTATGGCTTGGCTGGTTGTGGTACACAATCGGCTGGACTAAACTTTGGCGGTTATACTACTAACTATTATAACACCACTGAGGAGTATAATGGAACATCATGGTCTGCTAGTGGGGATTTAATAACGGCAAGAGAGAGTTTAGGTGGAGCAGGAACCCAATTGGCCGGTTTAAGTTTCGGTGGAGATTTCGCTACTGGTGCTACTGCTGTTACCGAAGAATATAACGGTATCGTATCTTGCACGAAATTGTTCGACGGTAAAATAAAAATAGAAAAACATACCACTGATTTGCTTGATGGCAAAGTAGAAATAGGGGTCTTTGCTCAGAATATCTTCGATGCCAAGGCAGTAGTCAAAGATGAAACGACAACTTTATTTAATGGTAAGACCGAAGTAATAGGGTGGAAAGCAGATTTACTTGATGGAAAGGCTGAAGTAACAGGCTGGGCCGCTGATCTGCTCGATGGTAAAGTAAGCACAGCTAATTTATCAACTAGGCTATTCAATGGCAAGGCCCAAATTTATCTTAACGATATTGATACTCTTGATGGAAAGGTTAATCTTCAAGGAAAAGTTGTTAATTTACTGAATGGCAAGGCCAGGGTTGAATTTGGTATAGCTACAAATTTATTTGATAGTAAGATAGCAATACAGGATAAAACGACTGACCTTCTTGATGGTAAATGTACCATAAATTCTTTGGTTAGTATCGATGCTTTACCACCGGTACCCACAGCAAGTTTTAAAATCGGCAGGATAATAGAAGGTTATTGTCCGGTTCCCGAATTTACCTGTATAGCTTACAGCGGCAGGAACCCTTCGATTATAGCCAGCGCTCCGTGCCCGACCTGCTCGATGCGGATCGGGCTTGGTTTCACCGGAGACGTTCCCATTCCAACTTGCGTTATGGTGGCTGACACCCATCATCTTGCTACCATATATGGTCGAGTACCAGTTCCCCTGCTCACCTGCATAGGTGATACGGAGAATATTACAGTTATCTCGGCCACTGCCCCAACCCCGACTGGATTATTCGAAGTTACTGTTGGGAATGTGGCCTTTATCCTTGGAAGGTCGCCTTGCCCATATTGTACCATGGTGGCGTTGACCGGGCAGGTCGTCGCATTGTCTGGTAGAGTGCCTGTGCCGGGTGCCCTTGTTCGTTTTTATGCGTCGTTGGCAAACGACACCATAATACTTACAGGTACAGTTCCGACTCCTACTATGACATCAAGCGTTGATTGCTTCACAAGTTCGATACTGAGGCATGTGAGAGGGAAAATACGATAATGGCCGATATAGACGGATACGCTCCTACACCAACAGCGGATATTACGGCCTCTTTCGTACCGTACAGTTCTTGTATGTTTGTTTTGGATCATGCTTTGCAGGCAAGGGCTACAACTCAGTACATTGATTACGAATTTAATTCAATGGTGAAATTCGGAGATGTTTACCTCGGAGCGTCTACCGACGGTATATATGAGCTTGATGGTGACACAGATGATGGTGATGCTATAGGGGCCTACTTTGAACCGGTAGTAACGGATTTTGGAATTAATAATCCTAAAAAGGTACGATTTATATTTTTGGGATATGAGGCTGAGGGAGACCTTATAGTAAC
>JAGGSN010000059.1 GCA_021159005.1 Candidatus Zixiibacteriota bacterium
CGGCTTATTGTTTTATATGTTATGGCTTAAGCAAGTTTCATTTATTGTGTATTAATTGGAGAATTCTATTGAAAAGGCCGGACAGTAGGGATAATTAATATAAACATTTAATAGTCGGGGCTTCTCAGCCCCGATTATTTTCCACGCCGTTGAGATAAATTTCAATATTACCTTTATCAACAAGCCCTCAAGTTGGGAATGACGTTCGCGGTGGTTGGTGTACGTCCTCGTGCACCAACATTTACCGCCTGATAAAGATGCTGCCGGGTGAGGGCACCCGACAACACTCGAATGCAGTCTAAATATCCTGACCGGCAATCTCAATCATCTGAGGCGGATAATCAAAAGAATCCTCCTCGCTAATCGGCATGAATTCAAATATGAATACAATGCCCATCTTATCTTGTTTTATATTGCCGGCAAGCTCTTTATAACCCCATGTCCAGTTATCAAGCCTGTACTGATTACTATTTTCTAATTGCTCCAGCGCTTCCTTGTAAGCCTCTTCATAGTTTTTTACCTGAACCATGCTCTGAGTGGTTCCCTGCTTAATCGAACGCCAGACTTTTGAGGCGTTATAAATCGAGCCATCGTTGTTCATCTGAATTGTTATTTTTCCACCCTCGCCGAGAACAGGAATAGAACCGTTTTCGGTTTGAATCTGTCTGGCGAAAGAAACAATAACATCCTTTTGAGTTTTTTGAATTTCCTGGTTCTCGCCTTTTATCGGCATAGACTCGATCATTATTTTATTCCCGATAGGAGCAGCCATTTCACGTTCAGACCATCCTTCGGTTTTTATAAAGCTTTTAGCTTTGTCAAGATAAATCTCTTCGCTTAATGCCGCAGAGCTTGAGGTTTCCTTGGTGCGTTCGCCCATAATATAAACTGCGCCGCTTTGATTATAAACCGTTACCTTTGAACCGCGGTCGCCAGCTAATTCCTCCGAAACCATCATGTCGCCGCTGACTTCAAGCTTCTTGTTCTGCAATGATCTCGGTTTCGACATCAAGCCCATATCAAACACAGGCAGAGCTTCCGGTATTTCCATAGATATAGAGGATGTCCTTGGAGTGGAGGCAAAGCTTGAAAGATATTGTATATGATAGTGAGTTCTGCCGGATTGATTAGCCAGATTGGTGAATGTGGCATCATAAAGCGGAGTAGCGGTTACATCAGCGCCGCCGCAGGTTATGCATAGCGGAACCACCCATGATGTGCCTTTTAAACCGTTGATGAATGCATCGGCAACATCATAGTGCAGGATATTATAGTTGTACCAGATTCTATTAGTCTGCGATTCGTGGCAGTAAGCCGAAGTTGAGGCGCCGCAAGCCATACGCAAATCCGGGTCTATTGCAGGTCCCCAGCGTTCGAATACGTTGCGCATGTTGTTTGAATCAGGCGAACCGTCAAAACTGCCGGGGCAGGTGTAGTCATGTGTTGAACCGGGGCATACTTTCGGCCCATGAGCAAACACCGCGCATGAACACTGCCAGTAGTAGCGCAATAAACCACCATTCTCAGGAGGGCAGTCGCCCAACTGTACATTAGTTTGATGACCGTTATTGCCAAGACAATTCCACGTTGTAGGATTGCCATGACCGGCATAGAAAAACAGCATTGCCATATCGATACCATTGGTCGGGTCGGAATCATCACCGGGAGTGGTGAGATCAGGATCGTAGTAATAATGATTAGTGTTGCTAAGACCGACATGCATATGTCTCTTTGTCCATGAATTGGGACAGTGGTTAGCTGCCGAGGGATTACCTGCCATATCTCTGCCGGTAAGAAATTCCTCGGCGGTATCGATATGCCAGTCGGTATTGCCGTGAGCTGTTATACATGAATTTAAGGTCGGATTTTTAGGACAACAAGCCCCTATAAGCATTGCCAATGAAAAACAAAAAATAGTAAAAATACAAAGTTTTATCTTCAAAACTCTCCTCCTTGATTGAAGATTTGTCGGATTACTACCGCGTTTTAAAAAGTATTTCTCTTTAAAGATATTTTTTAATTTACTTTTAGCCTCCTTTCCTAATAAGAATTGCCTGCTGCTAACTTAATAAATGTAGTTTCATTAATAAACCATTTAGCTGCACTAAACACTTTAATAAGCAACCTTGATGAAAAATGCTGCTTTTTATTAAGCCCTCTGTAATTTAAGAACTTTTATACATAATAAAAACATTTGATATGATTGTCAAATGATATTTTACTTAAATATAAAAAAATATTATTTAGCCGTTTATGTGCTGTCAGAAGTTACTTCTGACAGCCAGCCAATACTTGCCCGTTCTCAAGAATTAATTGCTGCTCGACTCCGACCTTTTCCGTATCTCTTCTTTCTTAGCCTGCACAACTTCTTGATTAATTGTCATGGTTTTTTCGCCAAACAACACAAACTTGAGCCAATTGTAACCGAATTTTAAAAGCTCCAAATCGTCCGATTTAATCTTGCTCTTGGTATCATCATCAACCACAAATTTATCAAAAAATGTGCTGTCGAATATAAAATGCCTGAATTTATCAAGGTCATAACAAACCATGAAGAACATTTCGATTTTTTCCGGTGGAAGGTTGCTGCCATCGATGAAAAACTTATGAGTCGTCAGTTCCTTGAAAGATTCGCCATTAGCGTTATACTCATCGATTCCCTGGTCTTTCAGCCATTTGCGTACAGTCCATTTCTTATCATATTCAAAGCCCTTGCAAATTGATTCTTTCAGCAGGAAATAAAACTCCTCGTTAAGCTCTTGATTGTCTTTTCCGGGAGAGGCCATCCCAAGCGGATACATCCGGCAAGCCCAGGGGCGGTCTTCGTATACAGTACAACCATCATCTGAAACAAATTGACAATTTTTCTTCTCGTTATCAGACATCTTCAAAAGCAGCACCGGATATTTCAAGTTCTCATCGAAAGGGGAGATGGTATATTTTGCTAAAAACTCGCCTGAACTTATACCTAATCTCTGCTTTAAGCGAAGCACATCATACGGGGTCAGAAAGATATTAACATCGCCGCAACAATCATTAAAGCAGGGCGCATCTTTGCGACAGCTAAATTGGAATTCGCTGTCTTTATTTAATCGGGGGTACTCCTTGAGTATTGATTCTTTAAGGTTTTCAATCTCTCTCATTATTATCTCCTGATGAAAATATTTTACTCTATAATGCTATTTTTCAGCGCTTCATTCGACCACACCGGCAGAGGGCCCGACTCGCCGGTTTGGGGATTGTATCTGTGACGGTATGAGGCATGCTGATTAAACTGAGCCAGCATCCATTCCCAGCCCTTTATGAAATATGGGCACTCGTCATTGAAACAGATATATTGAAATTCTACGCCCCAAGTTGAGTCCTGCGGTGATGCCCATTTCGACATTTTCTGACCGCAGTGGGGGCAGATTATTTTGCTGTTTTTTTCAGTCATAGTCTTTATTGAATTACTCACCCTTCCCAAAAGATTCCAATCCGGTTTATGTAGGTCGAGTTCTGACCCGATGCGGCAGGGAAAAACCCGACGACTCTTCATTATATGCTGTCAGAAGTTACTTCTGACAGACAGTAGATTGGAATATAGTTATTTTAACAACAAAACAAAGCATTTTATATGAGATTATAATTGTTTGAAGCAATTGTTAAAGCATGCTATACAAAATTATGGTGTATAATAAATTGCTATGGTTGCACAGCTTTAAAAAAACAAAATATCAGGTTATGTCAATTCGTAGTCCGTCTAAGGCGGATGAACTGACACTATTTCGCTAAATAAATCGTCAGGGCATGTCCTCCGCGGCGGATACTATATCTCAATACGACCCGCTTAAACAAACATCAAATTTATCTACTCACAATTCGGCCAGCCAGCCGGCTCGCCATCATTATCGGCATCCGAGGTTGACCGCCATAACGGCTCGTAATCGGGACACCAACTGATTACATCTAAGCCTTTGAAATATCTCGCCAGTTTGATTACATCATTGCCCATAAGCAGGCAGTCGCCGTTAATATCCGCCGAGGCCCAGAAACCATCGATAAGACACGGTGGATTATCCATGCCCATGAAATAATGCGACAGATAGGTAACATCACTGCCGATAACGGCCGGCGGCCAGAAACCTAAGTTCATATTGACATCGCCGGGAACATACTCACGACAGGCTGGAACGGATGTATTTTGCAGGATTGCTAATGAGGTACCATCAACAGCATAAATATAACCGCAGGAAACGAAAATTTCTTGAAATCTATATTGGGAATAATTCCCTGCTAAAAAAGGATTTGATAAATTAGATACATCTATTATTCCAAACGATCTATTACAAGCTATATAGGCATAATTTCCGGAAACGAAAATATTATTTATAGACATATAGGGATCATTTTGAAAACTTCCGGCAAGCGTTGGATTTGAGGGATTTGATATATCAAGTATTAACATTGTTGAAGAAGTACTCATATAGGCATAGTTGCCTTGAATAGAAAGCGATTGTGGCCAGCAAGAATACCCGCCAACATCAACAGGATTATAAGGATCAGTTATATCGACGATGTGAAGACCAGAACCATAAATTGCTAAATATGCATATCCACATGAGACATAAATATCTCTAACACCACCATATCCAAATTCATATTGTCCTATAAGCGTTGGACCTTCAGGAGAAGAAAAATCTACTATTTCCAAATCATAATTGTCGGTCGCACAATAAGCATATCTTCCTTCTACATAAAAATCATATAGTCCTTGAGAATCATAAAAAGATGGGCTGGAGTCTACTAAAACAGGATGATAAAGATCAGTAATATCAATTTTTAGAAGATACAATCCGATATTTACATATGCGTAGTTTTGCACTACCTGAACATTGTAATAAAAATTATGCCCTTCCCAATAATAATTGCCTATTAAAATAGGATTAGATGGATCGGATATATTGACTATTTGAAAACCATCCCAGTAGCTGCAAATATACGCATAATTACCATCGATAATAAATTGATTTGGAGCATACTGAGCATTATAACTACCAGTAAACACTGGCTGCGTTGGCTCAGATGTATTAATAATCTGAAGTGATTTATTATCAGCCACATAGGTATAATTATCGGCAACATATATGCCTATGGCATATTTTGGCGTATCGAAGCTACCGACACGTGTCGGATTTGAGGGATCGGATACATTAATTATCTGAAGACCTGAAATACTGTCAGCTGCATAGGCATAATCGTTAAAAACGCTAACAGCTGAAGCCCAGCCCGGTGTATTGCAGGTTCCCGTTAACACAGGGTTCTGGGGATTGGAAACATTGATTATCTGCAATCCGGAACCTCTATCAGCTACATAAGCATAACAGTCAGCAACGTAAACATCCTTAGCCTCGCCCGGTGTATTACAGATTCCCATAAGTTCCGGATTCGAAGGATCAGAAATATTTAATATCCGAAGACCCCTATTTTGACATGCAATATAAGCGTAATTACCGGCAACATAAACGCTTTGCACGCCTGCATCGCTATAGCTTCCTACAAATGTAGGATTAAATGGATCGGATATATTAATTATCTGAAGGCCACCAGAACGATTAGCAACAGGTGTAATACCGTCAGCTACATAAGCGTAGCTGCCAAAAACAAAAACATCCAAGGCATCATTAGGCGTATCATAACTACCAGTCAATATCGGATTAAAGGGATCGGATATATCGATTATCATAAGTCCTGATTCTCTACTGGCCAAATAGGCATAGCTGCCTGAAATATCAATGCGGTATCCAGTTTTCGGACAATACAGCCTGCTGACAAAGACAGGATTAGCGGGGTCGGCAATATCAAGAATGACCAGCCCATTAACAAAGGCGCAATAAGCATAATCGCCGACAACTTCCACATCATTGACACCCGACCAGAGCGTTGAGCTTACGTACTCGATATTCACCGAATCTTGGGCCTCAGCATTGCCGCATAAGGCTATAAGCAATACTGCTGACAAAAGTGAAAAATATCTCCTCATGTTCACTCCTTTGAGAAAGTTTTTTGATGCTCGATATTATCTATAAGAACTACTTTGCCGGATGTTTTTTTGGTGTAAGTATTCCAAACAAATATCAAGCATAAGTAAGATAATATGTTTAGTTGTTATATGTCAAGTGTTTTTTTTGCCCAAAAACGTTGGTGCACCAGGAGGTACACCAACCACAAAGTGCACTAGGAGGTAAGTCAACCACGAAACTGATGTGTGTTGTCAGAAGTTACTTCTGACAGATTTTGCATCAGATAAAAAAAATCCCCCGAGCCAACGCCCGGGGGACTTTATCTAAAACAACAATCAATAGCAGGTCGGGTTCCGACCAAAGGGAGAAACCCGACAAACTGCTATCTAACTTAATAGATATTAATAATGTCTCTCTTCATCATTTCCCATTCGCCTGAATCGCGATTCCACTTACAGTTGGCGAAAACATGCCAATCATCTTTCATGCTCGGGAAATCAGACCTGAAGTAGTAACCAGGCCAGCGGGTTTCCTCGCGGAACATGATGGTGCGGATGTGAGCCTCAGCCTGCCACATACGATGGATATTTTCCCAACAACGCATAAGTTCATGCAGGTTTTCGGCAGCCAGTTTCTCGGAGTCTTCCTTCAGGAAGGTCATCAGGTCGAGACCTTTTTCAAGCATAGGCTTGGAGGTGGTAAACTGCGTGGTTACGCCGCCGGCATACTCATCCATAAGTTTCTGCAAACGATACATAAACTGCTGGGGACGGATATAAGCTGGATTAATGTCAGGATCGGAGGTTTCCTTCATATTGGTTTCAAACAGGTCAAGCGGGTTTAAGATAGTCTTTTTAAGCTCTTCAACCTTGCCTATATCAACATTCGGCTGATTCGGATTGTCAACACAATAAGCGCAAGCGGCTTTAGCGGCAATTCTACCCTCGGCATGCGAGCCGGAGGAGAATTTGTGACTGGAGGCGCCGGAAGCATCGCCAGCGGCAAACAGACCCTTAACTGTGGTCATGTTGGGGTAGCCCCAGAAATATTCTTTCGGAGCAATATCCTCCGGACCAGAAACCCAAGCGCCTGAGGCGCCAGAGTGTGAACCGATGAAGTATGGCTCACAAGCAGCGATTTCTGACGGTTTTTCTTCAGGAGCCGTATTAGTAGCAGCCCAAAGAATAGCCTGCGAGATAGTCATATCAAGGAAGTCTTCCCAGGCTTCGCTCTCAAGCTCTTTAAGTTTTTTCTTGCGAGCTTTTGGATCCGGAACTTCTTCTGATAACTTGGCAATAGCTTCTTCAGTCCTCATATAGATGGGACCTTTGCCTTCCATAACATCAAGCATCATCAGCCAGTTGCGGAGGTTGGCAGGAACCGGTTTAACCATACCATAAGGTTTCCAGTTCTCAAGTTCATCACGGCGGGTTTGCATGTAGTTTTCGCCCAAGCCGTTGGTGGCGCGGGATTTAAACAGCAAGAACCAGGCGCCGACAGGACCATAAGCATCTTTAAAGCGAACTGGAATGAACCTAACTTCTTGGCAGGTCATCTCAGCACCGGCTTTAATTGTGAAATAAGCAGAGGCACCGGAGTTGAACGGAGGATACCAGGAACGACCCAGACCCTCGCCGCCGGAACGCGGCTTAAAGACGTGAACAGCGCCGCCCATAGCGGCAATAACTGTCTTAGCCTTAAAGATATAAAACTTATTTTCCCGAACGCTGAAACCAACAGCGCCGACAACCTTGTCGCCATCTACCAGCGGTTCGGTTATAAATACTCTTTCGTAAATATTATCCATGCCAATAGCATTCTTAGCGGCTTCGGCTACGATAATTTTATAAGATTCGCCATTAATCATCAGTTGCCAGCGGCCTTCATGAACATAATTGCCATCAGCGTCTTTCCAAATCGGCAGTCCCCACTTTTCAAACAGATGAACTGTTGAATCAACATGACGGGCAATATTGGCAACTAAGTCTTCACGAGTTACACCCATCAGGTCATTACGTACGTAATCGACATAATTCTCAATAGTGTTAGAGCCAGTGTTGACATCAACATATTGGTTGATAGCTGATAAGCCCATAGCCACAGCGCCGGAACGGTCCATAGCGGCTTTATCGACCAATGTTACTTTCAGATTGTTTTTCTTGGCCCAGTAAGCAGCCTCAACAGCGGAGCCGCAAGCGGCCATGCCGCCACCACAAATCAGTACGTCAGTGGTGACTTCTACAGTTTCAAAATTCGCCATTTATTCTACCTATCCTTTCTTACTTGACCTTTGGTAATTCGGAACATTTGGTTGATTCGGGTTCAGTGAACAGAAGAGGGCTTTTGAGATCGTCAGAAGCAGTCGGATAACCGCCATCCGGAACAGCAGAACCTTCGGGAGTTGTACGAATCGGGAATTTAAATCTTTTGAGCATGCCATTACGGAACTTGACAGTCCACATAATGGAGTCGGTGCTGCGCATCGGTGTAACAATACCGCCCAACGGTACGAAATCGGCATAGCCGCGGATTTCGATTGCCTGAGTCGGACACATTTTCACACAACACATGCACTCCCAACACATTTCGGGGGCCTGATTGTAGGCTTTCATTGAGTCTTTATCCAAGACCATTAAGTCATTGGGGCAAATATGCTGACAAGCGGTTTTGTCGAGCGCCTTACACCCATCACATTTCTCGTTGATTACATAACTTGGCATCCATCCTCCTTAAGATGAATTAATGTTGTTTGTATCATTGATTGCCTGTTATTTTTTCTTTCTGTCAACTTTAGCATCGCCGGTTGCATGACCATGAAGCTTAACTTCAACCTTGTCTTCATCCTTAATACCAGCATAATATTCGCGAAGAATCGCCAGTACCTCAGGACGGCTAAACTCAGCCGGAATCTCGCCGCCTTCCGATAATGACTTGCGCAGAGCGGTTCCGCTGAGGAACAAACGGTCTTCTTTGCCGTGCGGACATGTTTTCATTGAAGCCATACCGCCGCACTTGTAGCACCAGAATGTCCAGTCAATCGGGAGCATCTTGCATTCTAAAGCGCCGTCCCAGAGTTTATGGAATATATCCTGAGCGTCAAACGGACCATAATAATTGCCAACACCAGCATGGTCGCGGCCAATAATCATATGTGAACAGCCGAAATTCTGACGGAATAATGCATGCAGCAAGCCTTCACGAGGACCGGCATAACGCATATCGAGAGGATAGCCGCCGGTGAGGACGCGGTTTTTATCGAAATAATTCTCAACCAGCGTGTTAATACAGTTGACACGAACATCAGCCGGAATATCGCCGGGTTTTAACTTGCCGACTAACTGATGAATAAAAATGCCATCACTGACTTCAACAGCGATTTTGGCGAGATATTCATGCGAACGGTGCATCGGGTTGCGAAGCTGCAGCGCGGCAACCGTTTTCCAGCCTCTTTCCTCGAAAACTTTGCGGCTTTCGGCGGGACGCATATAGATGTCGGCGAATTCTTTCGGGAAATAGCTTTCAGACAAAACCTTCACAGGACCGGCAATGTTCCAGGCTTTCTGAGCCATTACCACTTTTACGCCCGGATGTTCGGAATCGGTGGTTGTGAAAACGTTTTGGCATTCAAATTCCTTATCAATCTGATACGATTCGGTTACCTTCATCGTGCCCATAATTTCCTGCGTTTCGCCGGAAATAAGGCATATCTCGGTACCGGGATCGATTTTTTCACCATGAGATAACGTAACCGGAATAGGCCAGAATATGCCATTAGACATCTTCATGTCTTTGCAAACACCTTCCCAATCAGCTTTACCCATAAAACCATCAAGCGGCGTAAAACCGCCAATACCCATCATAATAAGGTCGCCAGTTTCACGAGTGGTCATCACTACTTTTGGAAGCGATTCTGCCTTTTTCAATTCTTCTGCTTGCTCTTTGCCTTCCAGAAGGAGAATCTTCAGTGTATCACTGCCATGTGGAGAAACTAAATTAGATTTAGCCATAATAGTCCCTACTGTTTTTTGTTATTTATCATTAACTCTTTACCAAAACTCGCTTTTTCATCGGCAAGAAAGTAACTTTTTTCACAAGGTGTGTCAAGTGAAATCAAGAATATTTATCAATTATTTTACTTTTATAATCAATTATTTTACTTTCATGATCATTTATAGCTTGTTAATGCGTTAATAGCTAACAGGTTATAGATGTTCATTCAAAATTTAACGTATACCAATTAGTCTATTATTATGAGGGGTTTAATTATCGTATTTTGTAAATGTTAGGGTATATTTAACAAAAGTGAATATATGGAAAAGTTTCATTTATTATCACTACTGTCCAGCCTTTTGCAGAACATTATAATCAACGTCACTCCCGTGAAAAGATTGGTCATGCCGATACCTCCTGCCTGCCGGCGCCCGCCTGTCTGCGGACAC